>DATLBM010000369.1:0-14167 GCA_035526885.1 Thermoanaerobaculia bacterium
TTCGGTGGAGTACACGCAGAACGCCGGCACGGACTTCGACTACGATCCGGAGCACTTCGTCAACACCTACGGCTACCTGTCTGACGACGCGACTCACCGCTTCAAGGCGTCGGGCTTCCTCCGCGCGCCGTGGGGCACCACACTCGGCATCGACTACAACTGGCGCTCCGGCGCGGCCTACAGCATCACCGCGGGCCTCTCCGCGGCTTGCGCGAGCAACGCCGCGCGCGTCGTCGACACGACCAAGGCCTGCAACGTCGGCGGCAACCTGGTGTCCACCGGTCCGGGCTACGGCACCGTGTACATCGAGCCGCGCGGTTCGCGTCGCACCGACGCCGCCCAGCAGCTCGACATGCAGCTCATGCACGAGTTCACGTTCGGCAAGGTTCGCGCCGGCCTCATCGGCTCGATCTTCAACGTGTTCAACTCCGAGACCCCGCTCAGCATCGGCGGCTCGATCGGTACGTACGCTCCGTGCGGCACCGCCACGAACTGCATCGACAACCCGCTGTTCGGCATCTCCGAGAACCGCCCGACTTACCAGCGCCTGGCCGTCGCCAGCACCTCGTTCGGCACCGAGACCTCCTGGCAGCGCCCGCGCCGCTACGAAGTCGGCGTCCGCTTCGAGTTCTAGTTCTCAGTCCACGGCAGTCACACGAAAGCCCGGTGGGGGAACCCACCGGGCTTTTTTTGCTCCATGACGTCCTTCTGGACAGATATCAGTACTGCAGCGCACAATCTGCCTCAACGAAAGGAAGCGCGCATGTTCAAGTACGGATGCTGTCTGGCTGTCTTTCTGGCCGTAACGGCGAGCGTCTACGCGAACCCGGACTTTTCGCAAGATGCCTGGTACTACGACGAAGAGGGCAACGTCATCGGCTGGTTCTCGGTCCCCTGCACGGGCGGACCATCGTTCGGCGGCGATTGGTACGGCGACATCTACGAGGTGATCAACGGGGAGGCTTGCACGGATCCGCCGGTGAATCTGCCCACCTGTTCCCAACAAGGGCTGTACACCCTGTCCGATTGCGGCAACTACTGGTGTTACTCCGGCGACTTCCTCACAATCTTCGAGATCGATCTGATTCCCAACTGTCATGGAGTCTGCGCCGGCGGCGAGGGACCAGGCGCCGTCGGAGGCTTGTGGTGCAGCACCTGCTACCAGGGTACGGGCAGTTGTCCGGCGAAATTGCATTCGCGCCCGAAACGGAAAGCGCGGCCCACGCTGCGTGCAGCACTCGACGCAAAGATGGCTGAGATCCTCGCCCCGCTTCGTCCTCGGGGATAGCGCCAGGCCGGCGGGGAAACCCGCCGGTCCGGAATTCGCCCGCCGCCCCCCGCCCTTAAACCGCGCGATGCGCCCAGCGCCTGGCCGTCGCCAGCACCTCGTTCGGCACCGAGACATCGTCGTGGCAGCGCCCGCGCCGCTACGAAGTCGGCGTCCGCTTCGAGTTCTAGTTCTCAGTCCACGCTGTAACGAAACGCCCGGCAGGGAAACCTGCCGGGCGTTTTTGTTGCCGGTTACTGGTTGCTGGTTGCCTGCCGTGCACCACCAGAACCCCGGCAACGGGTGTGTGGGCGCGTGGAAAACCAGCAACCGGAATTCACGGCAACCGTGCGGCCTTAACGTCGGCGAATGCGGGGAACTCACGGCTGGGCCGAAGTCTCGCGCGATCGCAAGCGCGAGATCATTGAAGCGATCGCGGCGAACCGTCCCACCCGGGGACCGGTGCACGCCGAGCTCGATCTCACCGATCGCTGCAACGTGGCCTGCTACTTCTGCAACCAGCAGGACCTGCGCACCAAGGAGTCGATTCCGCTCCCGAAGCTCACGGATCTCATCGACGAGCTGGTCGAAGGCGGACTGAAATCCGTACGCCTCTCCGGCGGCGGCGATCCCCTCTTCCATCGCGACGTGCTGAACGTCTTCGACTACCTCGCCTCGAAGAGCGTCATCGTCGACAACCTCACCACCAACGGCGTGGCGCTGACGAATGAAGTCGCAAAACGCCTGGTCGAGAACAAAGCGCGCGAGGTGATCTTCTCGCTGAACGCGGCCGACGCGGCCGACTACGCCCGCATGATGCAGGTCAAGCCCGCGCTCTTCGACAAGGTCCTCGACAACATCCGCAACCTCATCGCCGTGCGCGGCGACTCGATCTATCCGTCCATCGTCGTGCAGTTTCTGCTCGACAAGCGGAACATGCACCGCCTCGTCGAGATGTACGAGCTCGGCGTAGCCCTCGCTCCCGATCGCGTGGGCATCAACGCGGTGCTGGAGATCCCGCTGGAGCGCATCGATCGCGATGTGCTCCTCGAGAAAGAGGATCGCGAGACGGTGATGCCGCAGGTCGAAGAGATCCTCCGGCGCGACAAGGATCGCGGCATTCTGCAGATCGACTTCGCCGTCGAGGGGTGGAACGAGATGCTCTGGCACCTGCGCGACAAGGTCGGCACGCCCGCGCACAACGCCTACCCGCAGGCGCCGTCGTTCCAGGAGGAAAACGGCGGCTGCTTCTTCGCCTGGTACACGGCCGCCATCACCGGCAACGGCGACATCCGCCCGTGCTGCCTGCTGCTCAATCCCGAAGTGAAACCGCTGGGGAACATCCACGACGGGCGCTCCTTTCAGGAGCACTGGACCGGCCCCGAGTTCACGAAGATGCGCAACGAGATGCGCGAAGTGCTGCTGATGAAGGGCAAGGTCCCGTACACCTACAAGCGCTTCGAGATCCTCAAGCCGGCGTGCGTGACCGAGGGTCTGTGCTGGCTGAAGAACATGTACTTCCGCGGCGACGAGGAGTTCTACGCGGAGCTGGGCCGGACGCTGGAAGGAATGCGCAAGCGCGAGCTGCACGGCAAGCGCCGCGCGGTACTCTTCATCGAGGAGCGCCCGCGCCTGCGCAAGCTCTATCACTCGCTGCGCGAGAACAGCCGTCCCTTCCGTGCTTTTCTCAAACGCCGGCTGAAGATGAACGTCACCGACTCTGCATGAACGCGAACATCGTCCACACCGCGACGATGTTGTAGCCGGCGTGCGCGGCCACGGCCGGCACGAGGCTGCCCGTGCGCAGCCGCGCGCACAGTGCCACCACGCTGAAGATCACGATGGCCAGCATGGCCGGCCAGTAGCCGTACGTCTCCGGCAGGTGCAGCACGAAGAAGAGGATCGTCACGACGATGCCCGCCGCGGTCGTGCCCCAGCTGGCGCGCATCCCGCGCAGCATCATGCCGCGGAAAAGCAGCTCTTCGAATAGCGGCGCATACAACAGTGCGAGCGCCGCGAAGACGATCCGCGCGTCGGGTGCGCCGCGAAGAAACTTCGCCATCGGCCCTTCCCAGTGGGTCGGAATCACCAGGCGCAGCGCGATGTACGGTCCCGCCGCCACAACGCCCACGGCGAACCAGAGCAGTGTCTGCCTCCACGGCGGCATTACGAATCCGAAGCCGTTCGGCGATCGGTCGCGAACGAATGGCCATCCCAGGATGCGCAGCGCGGCCAGCGTGATCGCCGCCGCCGTGAGCATCGAGACGAGGACCATCGGCATCATGGCCTCGTTCATGAGCGCGCTCACCGCGCCCTCCTGCGAGAGATCGCGCTTCTCGATCGCCGCCGCGAACAGCTTCGCGAAGATCATGGCCATGCCGGCGGCGTTGCCGCCGAACACCACCAGCACGTACGCGATGATGGCGTGCGACGCGCCGAAGCGCGACGCCGCTACTCCGTCGCCGCCGTCTTGCGCGTCGAGTCGACCCATATGTAGATGCACAGCGCCGTGAACAAGACGATCGACACGAGCGACGAGATCAGGTCGTTGTCGTAGAAGAGCGTCCGCAGATTGTTCTTCTCGATCGTCACCTGATACCACCCCAGCAGGCGGCTGGCCGCGCCGAACACGCCGCCCAGTGCGCCGCCCGCCATGAGGCCCGAGGCGAGGATCACGCCGCGCTCGCGGATCGTGCGTCCGCGCGCGCCGCCCACCTTCTCCGACCGTTTCGTGACCAGGTGCGACAGCCATCCGCCCAGGAGCGCCGGCGTGTTGAGGTCCAGCGGCAGGTACATGCCCAGCGCGAAGATCAGCGCCGGCACGCCCAGCATCTCCATGGCCACGGTGATCAGGCCTCCGACCGCGAACAGCACGTACGCGATCGGCTGACGGTTCATGAAGCCCGACACCAGGGCCTGCATGATCGACGCTTGCGGCGCCACCAGCACCGGCCTGGCATCGCCCGGTGCCGCCTCGCCGAACTGAAACACCTGCGCCAGCATGACGATGGTCAGGCCCACCGCGATGGCGGCGCCGATGACGCCGAGGAACTTCACGCGCTCCTGCGTGGCCGGCGTGGAGCCCAGCCAGTAACCGGTCTTGAGATCCGTGATGGTCTGTCCCGACACCGACAGCGCGGTGCACACCATGCCCGCGATGGCCATCACGAAGAACATGCCCGTCGTGCCCGACATGCCGAACTGCAGCAGCACCACCGACGAGATGATGATCGTGAGCATGGTCATGCCCGAAACGGGATTGCGCGCCGTCGTGGCGATGGCGTTGGCCGCGACGGACGTGAAGAAGAACGAGAAGAGCAGTGTCAGCAGCAGTCCGATGATGAGCACCGACGCCGTCGGCTTCAGCGTGCCGAAAAACACCGCCACGCCGATCGCGCCGATCACCACTCCCGCCAGGATCGAGACCATGCTCATGTCGCGATCGGTGCGCTCGCCGTGCGCGTCGTGGCCGCCCTTGAACGCGCGCGCCGCAACGCCGAACGAGCCCGCGATCACGCGCAGCGACTTGATGATGCCGAAGATTCCGGCCGTGGCGATCGCGCCGACGCCGATGTAGCGCACGTAGCTGCGAAAGATCTGCCCCGCCGCCATCTCGCCGATCGGCAGCGTGCCCGGATACACGGCGTTCGGGAAGTGCTGGCCGACGAAGTACACCAGCGGCACGAACACGAAGTTCGCGACGATGCCGCCCGCCACGAGGATCATCGACGAGCGCAAGCCCATGACGTAACCGAGACCGAGGATGAACGGAGTGGCGTCGAAGCCGAGCACGATCTTCGTGCGCTCCGCCAGGGTCTTGATCGGAGTGATGAACTGGAAGTCGAGGTTCTCGCGCCAGACGTGGAACGTGGTCACGAAGAACTCGTAGACCGCCGCGATGCCGGTGGCCTGCAGCAGCAGCTTGGCCTGCGATCCGCCGCGCTCGCCCGTGACCAGCACTTCGGTGATGGCCGTGGCCTCGGGATACGGCAGCTTGCCGTGCATCTCGCGCACGAAGTAGCGGCGCAGCGGGATGAGAAACAGCACGCCCAGGATGCCGCCGGCGAGACAGATGAAGATCGTCTGCACCGGATGCGGATTGAGTTTCAGCGAGTAGAGCGCCGGAAGCGTGAAGATGGCTCCGGCCACGACCGAGCCCGACACGCCGCCGATCGACGTGATGATCACGTTCTCGAGCACGGTCGAGCGGCGGCGGTACACGCGCGCCAGGCCGATGGCCAGGATGGAGATCGGGATCGCGGCCTCCATCACCTGCCCGACCTTCAGGCCGGAGTAGGCCGAGGCCACGGTGAAGATGATGCAGAGAAAGAGGCCCCACGCGATGGCGCGCCCGGTCGCCTCCGGCGGCGCCTGTTCCGCCGGCACCATCGGCTCATAAGTCTCGCCCTCGGCGAGCGGAAGATAGGCGTTCTCCGGAAGGGATTTCGATTCGACTGTTTCCATGCGAGCTCTCTCACTCCCACTTCAAGATCTGATCGATCGTGCGGTAACTCACCGAGTGATACATCGGCCGCGCCTTCGCGTAGATCCTGCGCGCGCGCTCCATCCCGTCCGGCGTCTCCGCCAGTTTCTGGTACAGCGGCTTGAGGAACTTGCGTCGGCCCTGGCGCAGAAGAAATCTCTCCAGCGCATCGTACGCGGGCTCGTACTTGTGGTCGATGGCCTGCAGCAGCCATTCGTGCAGAATTTCCGAATTGCCGCTGGAGGTGAAGCCGTGCGCGGCGTCGAGATCCGTCATCTGCGCGAGCGTGAGCGTCTTCGGCAAACGCCGCAGGAAGTGAATCCACTCGTGCGTCGACCAGTTCTTCGTTGCCAGTGACGCAGCGGATGCGCCCTTCTCGAACGCCTGGACCTGCTCTTCCACTTTCGTGAATGCGTCCGACTCGATTTTCGGCGCGTTCTGCGGAATCCCCGGCCCGTTGATCCACACGTTGACGTCCACGGCGAGTTGCGGAAACGCGGAGTGCAGCTCGTCGACGAATGCGGAAGTGGTCATGGACTGAAATGCGTGACGATCGAAGTAATCGCGCAGGAAGCGATCCCATTTCGCGCGCCCGACCGTCTCCTCGAGCAAACGCAGGAGGAAGTAGCCCTTCTCGTACGGCAGCTTCGTCGCCGCTTCATCCGGATCGCGTCCGGTGAGATCGAGGAAGAGATGCGTGTCGCGCTCGGGCAGCTCCGCGACCGTGGCCTCGAGATCCTGGCGCCCGAGGAGTGCGAGCATCTCGGAGTAATCGCGGCCGGAGATCTCCTCCATGATGCGGCGCTCGAAGTAGACCGTGAATCCCTCGTTCAGCCAGAAGTCGTTCCAGGTCGCGTTCGTGACCAGGTTGCCCGACCACGAATGCGCGAGCTCGTGCGCGACCAGGTTCACGAGAGAGCGGTCGCCCGCGAGAATCGTGGGCGTCGCGAAGGTGAGCCGCGGATTCTCCATCCCGCCGAACGGAAAGCTCGGCGGCAGCACGAGCACGTCGTACTGTCCCCAGCGATACGGGCCGTAAAGACGCTCCGCCGCCTCGATCATCTTCGGCGTGTCCGCCAACTCGTGCGCGGACGCGGCGATCATCGGCTTCTCGGCCCACACGCCGCTGTTGTGTCCCAGCGAGCGGAACTCGAGATCGCCCACCGCCAGCGCCAGCAGGTACGACGGAATCGCCTGCGGCATGCGGAAGTGATAGACGCCGTCCGCGTTGAGCTCCGTCGGATTCTCCGCGCTCATGATGGCCATGAGCTCCTTCGGCACGCGCACCGTCGCGTCGTACGTCATGCGGATGCCCGGCGAGTCCTGACACGGCACCCACGTGCGCGCCAGGATGGCCTGCGACTGCGTGAAGAGGAAGGGATGCTTGCCGCCCGCGGTCTGCTCGGGCGACAGCCACTGCACGGCCGCGGCGTCGGGTGACGACGCGTACTGCACGGTCACTTTTTTCGTGTCCGGCTTGACCGTGATGGTCAGCGGCGCCCCGAGGTAGGGCTGCGAGTCGCCGAGGGTGAAGGGCGTTTCGCTTCCGTCGTCGAGCGTCACGCGCTCGATACGCAGGCCGTGCGTGTCCAGGACGAGCTCGCGTGCGTCCGGCGCGAGGTCGATGGTCAGCGTAGCCGTTCCGGAGAGGATGTGCTCGTCGAAATCCACGTTCAAATCGAGCGCGAGATGCCGCACGATCGCTTCGTCCGGCCTCGCGAAAGAGTGAATGTCTCTCATGGTCCGCGTAGCATATGCGACATGCCTTGCGATCACATCGGCGGTCCGGAGCTCATCGAGATGGCGGAAAAATCGTTGCGCGAGCGCAACGTTTCCCGCGACGAATGGCCCGGCCTGCGCTTCCGCTGGTCGGAGAATCTGAGCGACTCGATGTGGGCCTCGGTCGTCGTGGAGATCGAGCGCCGCGGCGATCAGTGGATCGTCACGCGCCTCGATCGCAACCGCGAGTCAATGGCCGAGGACGCCACGGGTTTTCGCGAAGTGTGAGCCACGTCACTTGCGAAGCTCGTCGTGGCGCGCACTTTGTAGCCCACGAGCGAGATCCGTAAGTAGATGCCGACTTCGCCGCCCTCCCGTCGCCGACACGATCCGCCGATCGACCCGCCCTCCGTCCGCGTGCTCGTGGTCGACGACGACGACAACTTCCTCGCCTGGATGGCCAAACTGATGCGCCGCCTCGGCTTCGTCGTCGAGACCGCGCACGACGGCGAGAGCGCACTGCGCGTGCTTCGCGAATCGCAGTTCGATCTGCTGGTCTCCGACTACCAGATGCCGCGCTTCGACGGCCTCGATCTCATCCGCGCGGTGCGCGCCGATCCCGCGCTCAGCGCGCAGTACGCGGTGATGCTCACCGCGTGCGAAGGCGTCGATGCCAAGGTCGAGGCGCTCACCGCCGGCTACGACGACTTCCTCACCAAGAGCTGCACGGAAGTGGAAGTGATCGCGAAAGTGATCGCGGCGCGGCGCCTCGTTTCGCGGCAGCAGACGCTCGCCGACGCCGCGCGCGCATGGCAGACGCTGGCCACGCGCGACGAGCTGACCGGCGTGGCCACGCGGCGCACGCTCTTCGCGGAAGCGGACGAGTATCTGCGCAGCGACCGCGCCATCGGCCTGGCCATCCTCGACCTCGACGACTTCAAGCCAATCAACGACACCTACGGCCATCTCGCCGGCGACCGCATCCTCCGAGACCTCGGCGCGCTCTTTCTGTCGCGCACGCGCGCCAGCGATCTCATCGCGCGCTACGGCGGCGACGAGTTCCTGCTCCTCGTCGTCGATCTGCCTTTGGAAGATCTGGCCAGAGCGGCGCAGCGTCTGATCTGCGAGATCGAGTCGCTGCAGTGGTCGGTGAACGAGACCACGATCAGCGTCTCCGGAACCAGCGGTCTCGCGCACTCCTCGCTCATTCCGAACGCGACGCTCGAACAACTGCTCGACGCCGCGGACCGCGATCTCTACGCGAAGAAGTGGGTGAAGAAGCACCCCGACAACGCGTCGCTGTACGAGTATCCCGGCCGCTCCACCGGCGGCGCGCTGATCGACCTCCCGATGCGCATTCAGCCGCGCGCGCGCGTCAGCGAAACGTAGCGCGTCACTCCTTCGGCATCACGCGCAGCTCCGGCTCGGGGCGCGGCCGCTTCCTGATCCTGCGGAACGGCGACGGCGCGAAGTCCTCCTGCACATGACGCAGAAACGCGAGCGACGCGTCGCGCATGGCCGCGCGCTCGGTGGCGGAGACCTTGTAAGACGGCAACGGCTCCGCGCCTTCGAGCAGCGGACGGACTTCGCCGAAGCCGCGAGCCCATTCCTCCAGCGCCGGCTCGAATGCACTCATGAACGAGAGGAAGCGCACCCACTTGTGATTGGTCCAGCTGAATTGCTCGCGCAGCATGCGTCCGGCCTCGGCCCCGCGCCTGGCCAGATCATCGATGACCGGCTTCTCCATGGTCAGATTCAGTCCGCCCTCATCCTCGGCAAGCAGCACGTGCGCGATGCGGTCGCGCTGCCCGGGAAGGTGCAGGAGCATGTTGTCGCGCCAGTTCTGCATCGTGCCGGCGATGGCGCCGAGAAATCCGAGGAGGTCGTCGAAGGGCGACCACCATTCGAGAATGCCGCCGCGATTGTTGCGCGGCATGTACACGCGCTCGCCGCGGCGGTGATAGCGCGCCATGCGCGGCGCGAGGTTGATGGCGAACGTCGGCCAGCGCGGCAGCGCGGCGTCGAAGAAGTGCACCGGGAAGTTGCTGGTGATGCCTCCGTCGGAGAACCAGCAGCGCTCCGGAGTCTGCTCTTCCGCCGCGCGGCCGCGATCGATCGACCACAACGGCACGGCGCTGAGCAGCAGCGGAAAGCTGAGACTCATCCGCGCCGCCACGACGACCGGCAATTGTTCCGAGGGCAGCGCATGCAACGCCTGGCGCGGCTCGGCATGCGCGATCATCCAGTCGACGATGTGCGCCGGAAACAGGACGCGCATCTCCGACTCGTCGAAGAAGAAATGATGCGTCTCCATCGGCAGCCGGTACGGACGGCCGTGCGTGAGATTGGTGGTCATCATCTCGAGGTTCAGCTCGTGCGCGCGCAAGTCCGCGAACGTGAGCGGATGATCGACGCCCGCCACGCCGTCGATCTCGGCGGACAACCATTCGGCGAGCGCGCTGCCCGTGGAGATCCCGAAGCCCTGCTTCGGCAGCGTCTTCGCGGCGGACATCGCGGTCTCGACCACGGCCGCGAGCACGGCCGCCCCGACGGTGACCGCGACCAGCGCGGCGATCACCACGAGGATCGCGATGTGATCCGCGGACACCGCGGCGAGCGCGATCAACGCGATGCCCACGATCGCCGCGACGAGCGCGAACCACGAACGGCGCACCATCGCGCCGAGCATGGCCATCACTTTCTCGCCCGTCGTTCCGTCGGTTTCCAGAAACGCGAGCAACACCGCGAAGAGGCCCGCGGTCTCACGCGCCGGCGCGAAGAGCGAGAGCAATCGCGAGCGCCCATCGACATGCTCCGCCATCCATGCGGGCAGTTCGGCCAGCCGCGCGAATCCCGCCTCGCCGCCGCCCGACTTGCGCCGATACTCCGCCGCCGCCGTCAGCGCCGCGGCGATCGCGCCGGCCGACGTCCCGCCGATGTTCGCGAACTCGTACTCCCTGGACAGCTCCAGCACGGCACCCGGATAGACGATGCCGCTGGTGATGCCGCCCTTCATCACGAGATCGCACTTTTTCATCGTTCGCACCGTTCCTGCAGCTCGCCGAGGATGCGCGTGCAGCGCTGGTCCTTCGGCCTCCCGCGCCGCGCGCATTCGTCCATCGACCAGCGCACGGTCTTCAGGATCTCCTCTCGCTTCGGCACGCCGGCGCACGCCTCCGGCGTCACGGTCGCGGCCTCCAGGCAACTCCGCAGGAACACCCGCACCCTGGCCTCGCCCATGAAGCCCCGAGCGCTCTGGAGGCGCCGCATCGACTCAGCGACGCACGCCCCGGCATCTTTCCCCTCGCCGAACGCACGCGCCTCGGCGGAAACCTGCGCGCCCTCCGGCTTCAGCGCCTCGCCGCGCTGCCGGACCCATCGAGCGGCGAAGATGATCCCGGCCACGAGCACGACGAAGCCGGCCGCGATCGCGATCAGCAGGACTCTCACCCATGTCGCCATGGAGAAGAGTTTAGTGGAGCGGGGCGACGGCGTTCGAACGCGCGAGCAGGAGTATGGGAAGGAACTAGGTCGGCGTGTCGTCGTACTTGCAGGGCAGGATCACGCGGAACGTGGAGCCGTGTCCGGGCTTGGTTGCAAGCTCCAGGCTCGCCCCCAGGAGCTCGCAGAGCCGCTTGACGATGGACAACCCGACGCCCTCGCCATGCTGTTCGCTCGGCGGCGCGTCGCTGGAACCGGAGGGGACGGTCGCCGCGGCCATGTCGCCCCGGCGGTCCGTGCTCGCGTCTCTCGCCTCATCAGCGACCGCCGTTGCATCGTTCAAGTTCTGGGCGAACGCCGCGGCGTTGTCCTGATCGATTCCCGCCCCCGTGTCCTGGACGGAGAATGTCCAGCGGTCCGTGTCGCGTGCCTGATCGAGTCCCCAGCTGACGGAGATCCCTCCGCGCTCGGTGTATTTCACGGCGTTGAGAAGCAGGTTTTGAAGGATGCGCAGGACTTTCGGTTTGTCGCCCTCGACCGGCAGCGTGCTCGGGCCGTCCATCTCCAGATAAAGCCCGCGATCCGTCGCCGCGGCCTGAGATGCAGTGCAGAAATCCCGCAGCAGCACCGCGGCGTCGAACGCGGTCACGGTGCGCTGCTCATGTCCCGCCTCGAGACGGGCGAGGCTCAACAGATCGTTCAGCATGTCGTTGAGCGAGGTGACCCCTTTGCTGAGCATCTCCGCGACTTCGGTGCGCAAGAGCTCGGGGAGCGAGGCGCCGTTGGCGTTGAGATTGGCGGCGCCTTTGACGACCGTGACGCTTCCACGAAGATCATGCGCCGCGATCCGCCACGCCTCGGCTCGTGACTGCTCCATCGAGTGCAGCGCCGCCAGCGCCCGCTCCAACGCATTGACGTGCCCGGCCGACGCGGTCTGCTGGAGACGCGCATACTGCGTCGCGCTGGCCGTGACGCCATCCGCACACAACTGAGCCCAGATGAGGCGCGCACTCGGCATGACGCTCGGCTCGAGCGAGGGATGCTCGGCCGCATAGCGCTCCAGCTCGGCCGCGACGCACATCTGCAGATATCCCCACTCGCGGAGCACTTCGCTGAGCGAATAGCCCTGCTGCCACCGCTGCACTCCGTGATCCGCGACCTTGTCGGCGTCTTCATCCTCGGCCTCGGCCCCACGCACTTCAGGCCACATCCGAAGGCTGTGCGAGAGGGAGTCGAGAACGGCGGGAATGTGGTCATTGAATTGCGCGCGCGAGAGCGAGGCGGCGACTTTCTGGCCCGGCACGACATTCCCATAGGCACGCCATGCATCCAGGATCACGTCCCGTCGCGACAACAAGTCCGCGGCGAGCGCGGTCAGTTGCTCTTTCGCGGGATTCGCCGGAAACACGACATGGATGCCTTTGCCGACGGCGTCAGTCACGCCGACCTGCCAAGCGCGACGCATGCCACCGGCGGCTGCAGGACGCGCCGTTGCCGAAAAACTGTCCAGGAAGAGCCCGGTAAAGGGCCTGTTCTGCGCGCGGAATTGAATGGAGCGAGCGACGGGATTCGAACCCGCGACCAAGAGCTTGGGAAGCTCCTACTCTACCAACTGAGCTACGCTCGCCCGAGGCAGGGACGCGGATTTTAACACGCCATCGTCGTCGTCCCGGCGCCCGGGGACGGCGGTCACTTCGTCCTCGGCATTCTGCCGTCGTTTGGAGTGACGTGGAGGTTTTAGTCACCGCGTGCTGTAGGCGATGCCGAGGCGCAGCGCTGCGCGCGGGTTACGCCACCGCCAGGACGCCGCGACTTCGTACGAGGGATCGGTATCCTCGCCTTGTCCATTTGTGCCATTGACCTGGCTCAGGAGCACACGCCCTTCCAGTTCGGCGGACGAGCGGCCGATCCGCCGTGCATAACCGCCTGAGATCACCTCGAACGAGCGCCGCATCCGCAGCTCGCTCGAAGACGAATCGAGGTTCTGCGCGTTTCGAACGCCGGCCCAGGCGGCCCGAACGCCGGCGGACAGCGAGCTCACGTCCGACATCTGCCAATGGCGCGTAGCGCTGGCGTCGACGCCGGCAGCGTTGGAGTGCCGTGCGACGGTCACGAACTGCTGCGGCGGCCTCGTGAAGCTGAACGAGGTTTGGTCGGCCATGAACAGGAACGGTTCCACCCGCACGAACGTGCCCGTCGTCGCCGCATACGGGTCGTTGCGTGTGTCGAACGTCCACGCCGCCGACAGAGTGCGCTCGAACTGGAGGTCGCGGAAGGTCGCGGTCCCGATCCGCACTTTGGCGTCGCGGAATGACGTGTCTTCGTATTCGGCCGTCAGGGTCTGTTCCGCCGTCAGCGGCAGCCCGACGATGAGTTTCGGCGTGAACGTCTTCTCCTCGAGCGAATCGACAGGACTGCGCACGATAGCCGTCGCGAAGAATGGCGTTCCGGCGATGCGATGCCGCGTGTAGCCCACCTCGTATGCGGAGTAGTTCTTGCGGAGTCCATGGCGATCGCGCAGGACCGTCAACGCGAAGTGCGCCACTCCACCGTCGCCGAACAGCCACCGGACGCCCGCCGCCGCATGCTTCCACTCCGCGGCGGGATCGGGGTAGTCGTAGTCGAGCATGTCGAAGGGCTCGTGTTCCTGGATGAAGCGCGCGTCGACGAGCCCCC
Source organism: Thermoanaerobaculia bacterium (assembly GCA_035526885.1). Taxonomy (GTDB): domain Bacteria; phylum Acidobacteriota; class Thermoanaerobaculia; order Gp7-AA8; family Gp7-AA8; genus QHVT01. Next base: position 13,587 of record DATLBM010000369.1, read on the forward strand.
AGAGCCGCTCGTTCTCGCGGACGTCGATCACGACCACGCGCCGCGCGCCATCCGAACCCGGCTCCAGCGAGTAGTGGGCGGCGAAAACGAAGGGCAGGCGTTCCAGCCGTTGCGCGGCAGCCCGAACATCCTCTTCCGAGGCCTCGCTCCCCTCGCGCAGCAGGCTCTCCGCGACGATCAGCCGCGGCGAAACACGGACGGCGTTGCGGACCTCGATCCGCTCGATGACGAAGCGCCCGTCCGCGAGCGTGCAACACGCAACGAGCAAAGACGACGCGACGTAAAGGATGCGACCGAGCATGCTGGCATCACCGCGCAATCAATACTGGAGCGAGCGACGGGATTCGTCTTTCTACGGCCCCTTTAGATTCTGTAAGTTACTCGCAAACGCTAGACTCTACTACAGGCTCGCAAAGGAAGGTGGATCGATGAACATTCAACGCAGCGGCTCTCAACCCTCCGCGAAAGGTTCCGCGGCGACCTTCACCGGCAACGTGCGCATCGACCCGTTGATCCCGACCACCGCGCCGGCGCGCCTCGGCGGCGCGATCGTCACGTTCGAGCCCGGTGCGCGCACCGCG
>DATLBM010000370.1:0-2649 GCA_035526885.1 Thermoanaerobaculia bacterium
TCCACCACCATCCACCCGACGTTGTGCCGCGTGCGCTCGTACTCGGCGCCCGGATTCCCCAGTCCCACGATCAGCTTCATGCGGTGGCGAAGGGTACAATCGCGGGCGATGAACGCGCTACCTCCATTGATCACGGAGCGCCTCGGCGAGGTGCGCGCGCTGTGCGCGCGGCACGGCGTGAAAAGCCTCGCCATCTTCGGGTCGGCCGCGAAGGGCACGTTCGATCCGGAGCGGAGCGATCTGGATTTTGTGGTGGAGTTTCTCCCGGATCCCGACCCGCTGCGGCGAGGCGAGAACTACCTTGATCTGCTCGTCGCGTTGGAGCGCTTGTTCGACCGGAGAATCGACCTGGTCGTGGGCACGACCGTCGAGAATCCGTACTTCAAGCACGTTCTGGAGCTGACCGCGCGAGAGCTGTATGACGCCGCGTGAGGTGGAGGTGCGGCTTGCGCACATTGTCGAAGCCGGAGCGAAAGTTCTTCGGTTCACGGCCGGCAAATCGTTCGAGGAGTACGAGCTTGACGATCTCGCGACGTCGGCGGTCGAGCGGCAGCTCATGATCATCGGCGAGGCCGTCGCTCGTATCGCGAAGAGCGACGCTGTGGTGGCGAAAACACTCGGCGACTTTCCGCGCATCATTGCCTTCCGCAATCAGCTTGCACACAACTACCCGAACGTCGACGACAACGCCGTCTGGTTCATCGTGCAGCGCGAAGTACCGGTGTTGCTCGATCGCGTTCGCGCTCTACTCGAAAGCTCTGGCGATCTTCCTGCATAATCCCGGCGCGAAATTCCCCATGGAGAAACGGCAGCGCATCGTTGTCATCGACGACAACGCCAACGATTTGCAGGTCACGCGCAGGTTCCTGGAGCGGCGCGGGTACGACGCCGTGCCCGCATCCTCGGGGGAAGAAGGGCTGCGGCTGGCCTCGCAACTGCTGCCCGACGCGCTCATCGTCGACTACCGCATGCCCGGGATGGACGGGTTCGAGGTCACGCGGCGGATCAAGTCCGATCCGCAGCTGCACACCCTTCCCGTGCTCATGCTGACCGGGTCCGACAGCGCGGAGCATGTGGTGGAAGGGCTGGGGGCGGGGGCGGACGATTTCGTGACCAAGGGGTCCGACATCGAGATCGTCGTCGCGCGGCTGCGTGCGCTGCTGCGCGTGAAGGCGTATCAGGATCAGCTGCGGCGCATGAACCAGCAGATGACGCGCGATCTGCAGATCGCGCGGCGCGTGCAGGAGGCGCTCGTGCCTCCCAGCGCCTTCGCCTCGAACGGCATCGAGATCCGTTCCGCGTACATCCCCAGCGAGACGCTGTCCGGCGATTTCTACGACTACTTCGTGCAGGACGACTCGATGTATCTCTTCGTCGCCGACGTGTCCGGGCACGGCCTGCCCGCCGCGATCCTGGTCTCGCTGCTCAAGAGCTACATCCACAGCGAGGCTGCAACGGAGCGATCGCTCGCCGACTTCATGACGCGCCTCAACGACTTCCTCTTCGGCGTCAGCCTGCCCACGCAGTTCGCCACGGCCGCGCTGTTCCGCATGGAGAAAGGACGCCAGCTCATTTACGCGAATGCCGCGCATCCGCCCTTCCTGCTGCACAGCAAAGCGTCGGGCCGCACGCAGCTCCTCGAGGAGCCCAGCAACCTCTTGGGCGCCATGCCCAACATGGCCTTCGAGGAGCACGCGATCACCGTCGCGCCGGGCGATACGCTCTTCGTCTACACCGACGGTCTGACCGATCGCATCAACGAGAAGGGGGACTTCTACTCCATCGATCGCGTGGCCGCGGTGCTCGAGCAGAAGCCGCACGCGGAGCTGTCCACGGTCTACGACGCCATCTTCTCGGACGTCAGCGGTTTCTCCGCCACGGAAGAATTCAAGGATGACATTGCGTTCGTGGTGACGCGGTTCCACTGAACGCCACATGCACACGATCCTCGGCATCTTCCTTCTGCTCGCCCGCAATCCGTTCCCGGCCGACTACCAGCCGAGCCCGTGCGCCACGCCGGAGGCGATCGCGAAAGTCGGCAAGACCTTTCCGCAGTCGCAGATCCACCAGATCGCCGAGATGCGCGGCTACGACCTGCCGCAGGAATGGGTCGACGCGCACTGGAAGGAGCTGAGCGCCGATCTCGCCCCCATCTGGACGCAGGCCACGACCTGCTTCGTCACGGCGTCGAACGACAATTTGTTCTGCAACGACCTCGCCCTGAACCAGGCCTTCGCCACGTGCGAGAAGCATCCCAAAGGCTCGAAGGATCGCGAGTACTGCATCTTCGCGATGACGGCCATCCTGGCCGGACAGGACCGCAACAGCAAAGAGGCGTGGGACGCGATGCGCTCCTGCGCCGCGCGGAACAAGCCGTCCGAGGAGCGCACGCTGGAGTGGTGGATCGAGCCGGCGGCGTTCGACGCGAACTACCGCGGCTCGTTCATCGTCTACGCGCTCGACAGCGTCACGCACGTTCCCGTGCAGGCGCTCCTGAAGATCCAGTCACGGTCGCAGATTTACGCGGACGACGTTCCGGCCGGCCTGCCCACCACGTTCTACAAAGTGCCGTGGAAGCCGCAGCCCTTCCGGGTATCGAATGCGCAGGGACATCGCGACGTCGTGGCGCCCGAGGTGCGGATCGAGGCG
>DATLBM010000371.1:0-5529 GCA_035526885.1 Thermoanaerobaculia bacterium
GCCTTCAGCCCGTCGGGGCGGGCTGAAGCCCGCCCTGCGTCTGGCTACGCCTTCGTGGCGCTCGCAACGATGGTCTTTCTCCTCACCCACTTCGCGTCGCGCTTTCGGTTGCCGGAAATCGTGGAGGTACGCCGCAACGCGTCCTGGCTGGCCATGACGCTGGCGGTGCTCATCGGCGTGGCCATCGTCGAGATTCTGCGAACGCGGGTCACGAAGATCGCGGGCCTGCTGGTGGCGCTGGTCTGGCTGTGGCGCGTGCCCGTGGCCACCGCGGCCGAGCGCGTGATCGACTACTCCGGCTACAGCGCCACCGCGTACGCCGTCCTGGAGATCGAGCGCGAGCTGGAGCCGTTCACCTGGACGATCGTCACGTACGGCCAGGAGTTCCCGATGGTCCTCGGCCGCGGCTTCCATCTCACCGCGGTCGATTTCCTCGACCGGTACGATCCGTCCGATCCGCGGCTCGACATCCCCACTCCATACGTGTTCATCGCCGTCGAGAAAGTGCCGCATCACTTCGAGATCAACACGTGGGCCGGGAACTTCTCGCGCGCGGACATCCAGCGCCGCCTGCAGACCTGGTGTTTTCTCTACCAGCGCACGCACGCCGACATGCACACATTTCGCGACGATGATCGCGTGCGGGTCTATATCATTCGAAGGAACCGATGACGCGACTGCTCCTGCGAAAACGCCCCGAAGTGCACGTGGCCGCCGTCGTGCCCGCGTACAACGTGTCCGCCGAATTGAGTGACGTGCTGCGGCAGATGCCGATGATCTTCAAGACGATCATCGTCGTGGACGACGCGTCGCAGGACGCCACGTTGTCCGTGGCGGAGGGTTACGCGCAACTCGATCCGCGGATCACCGTGCTGCGGCACGCCGTGAATCGGGGCGTCGGCGGCGCGGTGATCACCGGATACACGAAGGCGCTGGAAGCCGGCGCGGACATCATCGTGAAGATCGACGGCGACGGACAGATGCCGCTGTGGCTCGTCCCGCAACTGATCCAGCCGCTGATCGACGGCACCGCCGACTACACGAAAGGCAACCGCTTCCGCGATTTTCAGGCCGTGCGCGCCATGCCGTCCATCCGCCGCATCGGCAACGTCATCCTGAGCTTTCTCTCGAAGGCGGCCACGGGCTACTGGCAGTGCTTCGATCCCGCCAACGGCTTCGTGGCCATTCGCGCGGACGTGCTCACGCAACTGCCGCTCAAGAAGATCGACTGCGGCTATTTCTTCGAGACGTCGATGCTCAGCCATCTCTACGTACTCGGCGCCGTCGTGAAGGAAGTGCCGATGCCGGCCCGCTACGCCGGCGAAACCTCGAGCCTCTCCATCACGCGGGTCGTACGGCAGTTCCCGGGGAAACTGACCTGGTCGCTGATCCGCCGCCTGGTGCTGAAGAACCTCGTCTACGACTTCAATCTCGAGTCGTTCCACATCATCGCCGGAGCGCCGCTGCTGCTCGCGGGCATGGCGTACGGCGGGTACAACTGGTGGTGGTACGGCAGCCATCACCTCGCGGCGCCCACGGGCACGGTCGTGCTCTCCGCGCTGCTCATCACCATCGGCACGCAACTGCTCATCTCCGCGGTCAATCTCGATCTGCAGAGCATCCCGCGCGAGCCGATCAACGGCGGCGCGATGCGCGAGGCCGATCACGTAAAATCATCCGCGAATGCAGATCGATCTCACGAAGCTCTACCAGGTGGATGACCACGGGCACCTCTTCATCTCGCCGGTGATCAGCGACTGGAGCATCGTCTCGTCGTACGGCGTGGACACGGTGATCGATCTGGAGGGCGGCCTCGACACCTGCATCCCGACGCTGCCCAACAGTTGCCTGTACGTCTACTTCCCGATCTACGACGAAGAGCTGCCCAACCTCGGGAAGCTCGAAGCCGTGGCCAGCCTCGGCGCGCATCTCGTCGCCAACGGACAGCGCGTGCTGTCGCACTGCGGCATGGGCTTCAATCGCTCCGCGCTGGTGGCGGGACGCATCCTCCATCGCCTCGGGATGCCGGGACGCAGCGTGGTCGAGCAGCTGCGCGCACGCCGCCCCGGCGCCCTCTTCAACCAGGTCTTCGCCGAGCACATCCTCGGCCTCGCATGACGCCCGACGCCGTCCGCCGCTATCTCGACGACACGCGTGCGGTGGAGGGATGGTTCTTCCCCGTCGACGCATACCTCTTCGGCTTCATCGATGAAGTGCAGCGGCGTGAGTCGATCGAAGGCAATCTCTTCGAGATCGGCGTGCATCACGGCAAGACGGCGATCTTTCTCGCGCGCATGCGGCGGAGCTCCGAGATGCTGGGCGTGTGCGATGTGTTCGATCAGCAGGAGCTGAATGTCGATCGCTCGGGCGAAGGCAATCGCGCGATCTTCGAGCGCAATCTGGCCGGCCACGAGCTGCGCGTGTTCGCGAAGCTCTCCTCGGAGCTCACGGTCGGAGACACGACGAGCTCGTGCCGCTTCTTTCACATCGACGGCGGACATCGTGCCGAGGACGTGATGAACGATCTGGAGATCGCGGCGCGGGCGCTGCTGCCGGACGGCGTCGTGGCGGTGGACGATCTGTTCAATCCCAACTGGCCCGGCGTCGGCGAAGGGTTCTATCGCTTCATCGCTGCGCGGCCGGACGTGTTCGCGCCGATTCTCATCGGCGGCAACAAGGTGCTGCTCGCGCGACCCGAGGCCGCGGCGAAATACGAGCGGCATTGGGGCGACATCAAACCGGCCATCGACGCGCCGTTCGCATTCGATTTCAAGGAATGGCTGGGGCGGCGCGTGCTCACCGCGATCCGGCTGGCGTGGGTCGATCTCGATCCGCTGGGCGCGGCGCGCATGCATGATCGATGAAGCGTTGCCGTGTTGCCGGTTGCTGGTTGCCGGTGCTGTGAGGGCTGACGGGCCATGCCGCGCCAGCAACACGCGTAATTGCTGGCGCTTCATGGCTCGTTAGCCCATAACGCGCCGGCAACCAGCAACCGGCAACACGGCAACACGTATCACGGTCTGCATGCCCGATCGATGAACGCACGCGCGTGGCGCTGGAAGTCGTCCCACGGATAGCGGAAGCGGCGCTCGTAGAAGAGCGTGCCTTCGTGCGGGCGGTTGCCGAGGCGGGAGAGATCGGCGCGGCGCGTCCATTCGCGGCCGCCGAGGATCAGGCGCACGAATGCACCGGGCAGGAGGCCGAGCCACGTTTTGCGCTGCGAGCGATAGAAGCGGCAGAGCGCGAGCAGGCGCAGTCCCTCGCGCACGGGCACACGCCGCGCGCTCCACGGCGCGCCGACGCGCAAGGGCGCCAGCGTCTGGAACAGCGCGCCGCGCGACAGATGGCCGTGGTACAGCGGCACTTCGAACACCGGCGCACCGCGACGATTGGCAAAGGCGATGGCCACGAGATGCGCGGCGTCGTGATCCTGATGCCCGCCCTCCCAGGCCAGCGTCCACACCTCATCGACAGGATCGGCGACGCGCGCTTCGAGCAGCGACAGCGCGCGCTCGAGATGCTCGACCAGCGCGCCGTCGGGAACGCGCTCCTCCGAGCCGATGAAATGCACGCGGCGGAGATCCACGCCCAACGCCGCCAGCGCGCGTCGGCTCTCCTCGTCGCGCTGCTGCGCGTTCGCGCCACGTCCCTGACCGTCCGTGAGAAACGCGCAGGAGAGAATCGCGCCTTCGCGGACGAGGTGCGCGATGGGCGCGGCCGCCGCGATCTCGTCGTCCTGGTGCGCGAACACGAAGAGCGCGTGCATCACAGATGATCCGTGTCCGCCCACGTCAGGGCCCACTGCTCGCGCTTCGGATCGAACCCCGGTTCGAAGACGTTCACCAGGAATCGAAAGCGATGCGGCGAAGGAAGAAATCCCATGCGCAGGAGCAGCGGCAGCGCGGGATGACGCCAGTTCAGCAGCGCGGCGGCCAGGCGGCAGCGTGTGGTCTTCATCGCCGCTTTGATTTCGTGTTTCGCATTCTTGTTGAGATCGACCAGCGCCAGCGTTGTATAGCCTTTGAGCACCGTCTCGCGCGTGACGAGATTCGGCGTCACGGTGTAGTACGGCGCCTCGAAACGCGTGTTCGACGTAGGACGGGCTTCAGCCCGTCCAAACCGGGAGGGACGGGCTGAAGCCCGTCCTACGTTTTTCAAAATCGGGCGGATGAACACCGGCGCGCGCAGAACCGGCATCCATCCGTTGTGCACCATCGCCGGCAGCACCGCGGGGCGGATCTGCCACGCCGTGCTGAACGCGTAATCGCTGCGAATGGCATCGCGCGCGAAGCCCGCCAGCTTCGCGAACAAGCCCTGGCGCCGGTAATCCGGATCCGTCATCGCGTCGATGGCCAGCGCCGCGCGGCGCGATCCGTAGGTCTTCTCCACGAACGCGAGATGCGCCACCACCCGCCCTGCATCCTCGCCCACGAACGTCCGCGCGATCGGCCACTCCTTCTCGATCGCATCGTCGGGAAAACAGCGCGCGCGCAACTCGGCAACGCCGGCGCGATCGCGGGACTCGCGATACACGATCATCGCGCCAGCCTCAGAATGCGCGCGGACCGCGGCGGGACGACGATCGCGCCCCTCACCTCTTCGCCCGTCACCACATCTTCGTACGCGAGACGGTTCGCAATGCGCAGTGGCGACGACGCGGGGTTGTACGCGACCAGCCCGCGCGTGAAACGGCGGTGCGTGTCCGTCGCCGAAACGGAGTGGCCGAGATCGAGCAGCAGCAGATCGTCGGGAATCGTGGCCGCCACATCGCGCAGGGCCACCACCGCGCGCGCATCGAACAGCATCGAGATGGCCACGATCTCCGCGACCTGCCGCGGATCATCCACGTAGTTGATGTGCGCGAATCGCACGCGCGGAAACTTCGTCCGCGCCGGCGCGATCAGATGGCGCATCAGATACAGCGTGCTGTTCCACCGGTCCTGCGCGTCGTTCCACGGACGCAGCACGAAGTGCCCGTCACGCGGATGCGTGATCAGGCTCTCGCTGACGTCCCAGTCCACGTACGGCAGCACGTGATCGGCGGCGCGATAGCCCTGATTCGTGACGATGATGCCGCCGCGCAACTCGCGGCGCAGCGCCTTCAGGAAACCCTCGAAGGCCACGTCATACGACACCTCGGGATGTCTCTTTTTGAACATCGTCAGAGCGGCCGGATGCACGCTCTCGGACGTCGTGGCGTCGAGGAACACGCCGTCGTAGCCCAGCGTGCGCAATCGCTGCGCGAGAACGATGGCGCGGTCGTGAGCGTGCTCGCGCGTGGCGGGATCGTAGTAGTGCGCGTCGGCGTCGGAGGAGCCGAGGTGTCCGCGCAGAGGGCCGGCGTTCAGCAAGGCCGACGGCGGCAACCGCATTTGCCACGACGTCTTCAGCGACTCGTAGTACGCGACCGCCCACTCGTACAGCACCACCTTCGTGCCGGCGCGGTGCAGCGCGTCGAGCTGCGCGCGCGGCAGCGGATCGTGCACCACCAGCACCTCGAACTGCGAATACCAGCGCACCTCCGCGTCC
>DATLBM010000372.1:0-3358 GCA_035526885.1 Thermoanaerobaculia bacterium
GAGTGCCGCCCCTCGGGCAGGAACACCTGCCAGCTCTGATCGAAATTCGCGTCGGCGCCGAGGCGGCGCATCACGTGCGAGACCTCCGCCGTGAGGTCGCCCTCTAAACAGATCTGGAACAGCCTGATCTCCCCCATCGCACCCTCCCGAGCCGTTCGCCGTTGTGGTGGGAACGGCAGAAGTTTAGCAGAATCGAACTCGCGTGGAAGTCACCCGCGCCGATGCCGTGGCCTGGTACGAGGCCATCGCGAAGACGATCCTGCCGCACCTGCGCAACCGCCCGCTGTCGTTCAAGCGCTGGACGGACACGATCGGCGGCGAGTCGTTCTGGGAAAAAGACGCGCCTTCGTTCACGCCGAAATGGGTGAAGCGCTTCCCGGTGCCGCGCCGCGAAGGCGGTCCGCCGATCGACTACATCGTCTGCAACACCGCGCGCACGCTGAAGTGGATCGCCGGCGCCGGCGGCATCGAGCTGCATCCGTTCCTGCACACGATTCCGCGCATCGACGTCGCCACGCACGTCGTCTTCGATCTCGATCCCGGCCAAGGCGCGGACCTGCGCCACTGCGCGAAGGTGGCGCTGCTGCTGCGCGACGCGCTGCCTCTGCAGTCGTTCGCGAAGGTGTCGGGATCGAAAGGCATTCAGGTCTACGTGCCGCTGAACACGAACGCCACGCACGAGACGACGGAGACCTTCGCGCGGCTGGTTGCCGAGGAACTGACGCGCGCGCATCCGAAGCTGGTCACGGCGAAGATGTCGAAGGCGCTGCGCGTGGGCAAGGTGTTCATCGACTGGAGTCAGAACGCGGATTACAAGACCACCGTGGCCGTGTATTCGCTGCGCGCTTCCGGATTGGTCTCGATGCCCGTGCGCTGGGACGATCTGACCGGCGTGTTCACGCCCGCTGAGGCTCTCGCTCGCGTGAAAAAGCACGGAGATTTGTTCGCGCCGGTGTTGCGGATCAAGCAGAAGTTGCCAGACGTAGGACGGGCTTCAGCCCGTCCAAATCCACCGGAGAGACGGGCTGAAGCCCGTCCTACGTTGCCCAAGCCTTCGTCACAATCCGGGCGCCGCCTGTTCCTCATCACGAAAACCGAAATGGGCTCGGAGCTGTGGCTCGACATGCGCTCGCGCTTCAAGCGCTTCATCCTCCGTCCCGATCGGGAGGGCGGCGGGAAGCTCATCGCCATGCCCGCGGGCGAGTTCGCGATCGATCCCGCGTATTACCGCGCCGAGGTGCCGAAGGAATGGAAGGGTCGCGTCACCATCGAGGACAGTGGCGCGTACGAAGTCATCGAAGGCTCGTGGCAGCGCAGGCTATTCGATCTGTGGTTCAGCGGGAAAGTGATGTCCGGCCGCTGGATGCTCGAGCAGACCGGCGAAGGGCATCGCTCGTGGCGGCTCACGCCGCGGTGACGATGCGGTGCCGCGTGCCCTGGAGGATCCTGTGTACATCCGGCTTCTCCGCACGCAGCGACTCGCTGATCAGGTCGCGCAGCTCCGACGGTTCGACGGGCTTGTAGATCACCGCATTCACGACTTCGCGGTCGGCCTCGCTGATCATCTGATCGCCGAACCCGGTGATGATGTAGAGGTGCCGCGGACGCGCCTCGTAGCGCGAGCGCAGAAAGTCGAGCACTTCCCAGCCGGAGAGGCGCGGCATGTTGAGATCGAGCAGCGCCACGTCGTAGCGCCGCGTCTTCATCGCCTCGATGGCGTCGCGGCCGCTGGCCACGACGTCGGCCTCCACTCCGACGCGCGCCGCCACCTGCTTGTACATGTTCCGGATCAGCGTCTCGTCGTCGGCGAGGAGGATGCGCTTGCCTTCGAACTTGTTCGTCTCCGCGGCGATGAGCGCGTCGCGCAACGCGGCCGCGTTCATGTAGCGCTGCGCCGGCTCCCGCATCAGACAGCGCCGGATCACCGCCTCCACCTTCCTCGGCACCTCCGCCGGCAGCGGCATCGGATCCTCGGTACACGCCGCGAGCATGATCGCGGCGGGCGTGGTGCCGCGGAACGGCGGATGTCCCGCCAGCGCGTGAAAGAGGATCGCGCCGATGGAGAAGACGTCGGACGCGGGAGTGGCTTCTTTCCCGAGGATGCGCTCGGGCGCGGCGTACTGGCCGTAGCGGGAGCGGTCCGCGCTGCCGGCAGGCAGGACGCCCACACCGTCGACGGAGACGGAGATCGAGGAAGGCCACAGCTCGCCGTGCACGACGCCGCTCAGTGCGTCCGCGAGATCACGTCCGATGCGGAGGACGTCCTCGACAGGCATCGGCCCGCCCGCCATCAACACCGAAAGGGGATCGGAGGACATGGATCGCTCGGCGAAACGTGCATTGATTATGCCGCTGGCGAGTCGTCGAGTCGTCGAGTCGGCGAGAGAGGAGTCTCATAGGCTCATAGGCTCACAGGAGAAGCCCTATGAGACTGTGAGGCTATGAGACGGTGAGGCTCGACGACTCGAAGACTCGGCGACTCGACGACTACTGAGCGACGCGAAGCGTCGTGAGCAGCCACGCGTAATCCGCGGCATCGTCTTTCAGCTTGTCGTAACGTCCCGATGCGCCGCCGTGGCCTGCGCCCATGTTCACGCGCAGGAGCAGCTGGTTGTCGTCCGTCTTGTTCGCGCGCAGTTTGGCGACCCACTTCGCCGCTTCCCAATAGCCCACCTGCGAGTCGTTCAGCGACGTGCGCACGAGCATGTTCGGGTACGCCTTCCTGGCCACGTTCGAGTACGGGTCGTAGCTCTTCATGTAGACGTAGGCGTCCTTCTCGTTCGGGTTGCCCCACTCGATGTACTCCTGCGTGGTCAGCGGCAGAGACGCGTCGAGCATCGTGTTGATCACGTCCACGAACGGCACGTACGCGAGCACGGCCTTGAACAGCTCCGGACGCATGTTCACCACCGCGCCCATGAGCAGTCCGCCCGCGCTGCCGCCGGAGATGGCCAGCTTGTCCTGCGACGTGTATTCGTTCTTCACGAGATAGTCGGCGACGGCGATGAAGTCGGTGAAGGTGTTCTTCTTCGACATCATCCGTCCCTGCTCGTGCCACTCCTTGCCCATCTCGCCGCCGCCGCGAATGTTTGCCAGCGCGTAGATGACGCCGCGGTCGATGAGCGAGAAGCGGTTCGAGCTGAAGGCCGGCGACTGCGACGATCCGTATGAGCCGTACGCGTAGAGAAGCAGCGGATTCTTCGCCTTCGGGTTGAGATCCTTCCGGTAGACGATCGACACCGGCACCTGCGCGCCGTCCGGCGCGGGGACGAAGAAGCGCTCGACCTTGTATTTGGCCGGATCGTAGCCGCCCAGCACCTCGTTGCGCTTGAGGAGCGTCTGCTTGCGCGAGTCGAGA
>DATLBM010000373.1:0-19513 GCA_035526885.1 Thermoanaerobaculia bacterium
GCGCGCCGCGGCGAACAGCGTTCTGCCGCCGGACGCAGCCCGGCGCAGCTCGACGGCGACGCGAGTGCGCGCGAGATCGAAAACCTCGGAAGAGTAGTAGCCGTTGAAATGCTCGCCGTCGATGTTCCGGCGCGGCGCGATGGTGCGGCGGCCTCCGGCGTTGCGCAGCCGGACGTACGAGTCGTAGGTGGATTGGGGAGTGGCGACGACGCCGGTATGCCACGCGGGAGGGGGCGGGGGAGGGGCGACATGGTGCACGCGTGCATGCGGTGGCGGCGCGGGGATCGGCTGCGGCTCGATCGCGCCGCGCGCGGGTTGCGGCGTGATTGTCGGCTCAGGATTGGGCTCAGCGACCGGTTCCGGTGTGATCGGCGGCGGCGGTGCCGGACGCGGCGCCGGCGGAGGAACGGCCGGAGGCGTCGACGACGAGTAATGGGACGCATGCGCTCCGGAGTAGTGCGAGCTCGACGAGTGCGAGCTATGCGAGCTATGAGAACGGTGCGAACTGTGGGAGCTGTGCGAGCGGTGCCCGGCCAGGTGCATGAAGAACGAGCTGGCGTTGCGCTTCAGGATGTAGCGGCCGTTGAACTTGCGCACTCTCGGGTCGGGCGCGAGGGCAGGTGCGATGGGCACGCGCGGTCCGGCATCGGTTGACGATGGACTCGCGGCGAGGGCGAGGAGGCCGGCGCCGAGAGCGACTCGGGTGGTGAGGCGCCGCATCGAGAAGACGTCGAGCAGATCCCACAGGAAGTCTTTGCAGCGCTTCATCGCCATTCGTGCTCCAGCGCCGCGACGTCCGCGGTCATGGCGGTGCGCAGCGCGATCAGCTCCGGCGTGTTCGTGCGTCCCGAGGCGAGCTCCCAATCCATCCAGGCGCGCTCCGCGGCGATGCGGGCGTCGAGGCGTTCGCGCGCGGTGGTCAGCGCGTTGGCGCGCGATGTCGCCTCCGCCGCTCGCGCGTACGCCAGCGCGAGGTAGCGGGCAAGTGCGGCCTCGTACTGCGGAAGGTCCTTCGAAATCGCTTCGAGCTCGTGCTGCGCGGCCGCCGGATCGGTCAAGCCGCGGATGCGCGCCAGGTGCAGGTCGGCCCAGAGCGGCTGGTGATCTTTCTCGCCGAGGGCTTCAAGCTCGCGCTGGGCGGCGTCGAGATTGCCCGCGGCGATGCTGCGAGCCGCGTGCGCCGGCGACGGCAGCGCCACCCACGTGAAGATGCCGGAGAGCAGCAACCCGGCCAGCGCGCCATACAGCCAGCGCCGTGCGTACGCGGCCGCGAGCCACGCGCTGACGAGGGCGGTGAAGAGCGCCGCCATGGCGATCACCGACCATGAGCTCCAGTAGAAGAAGCCGCGCGCGAACGTGATCACGGTGGCGATGACGAAGACGATCGCGAGCAGCAAAGCCAGGCCGCGCAGGTGCGTGGCCCGGGCGCGGAACGCGTCATAGGCCTCGGGCGGCGGCGGATGCAGCGCGCGTCCGGCGAACTCCGCGTCCGCGCGCGTGCGGCCCACGGTGTACGTGACGATGACCCGCGGGATGCGCACGATGCGCAGGCGCTGGCGCTCCACGCGCTCGCCTTCATGCGCGGCCGGGAGCAGATCCAGCCACTGCCGCGGAAGCGTGGGCGCATCGGCGTGGGCAATGGCTCGGGCGCGCTCGACGTCGGTGGCGAGGATGCCGTCGCGCTCCACGTCGGAATTCGAGACCGTGCCGGTCCACCGGAGGCGGCGCGCGATCGCGGGCGGATGCTCGCGGACGTCCGAGCGCGACCAGCGCTCGATCTCGAGCCATCGCTGCACCCGTCTTTCGCCGCCGCAGCGCGCGCAAACGGCGATGCCGCGCCGGCAGTGCGCGCAATCGATCTCGCCTTTGCCGCGACAGTGCTGACAGTTCAGCAGGCGACGGGCGCCGTTCGCGGCGTAGCCGTACACCTTGCGCTCGCCGCGGCACGCCCCGCACACGATCTTCCCGTAGCCGTTGCACGCGGCACACGCGCTTTTGCCTTCGCCGCCGCAGCCGTCGCAGATGTCGACGTGATCGCTCTGCTGGCGAAGCAGGTGCTCATCGACGATCCACGGATCGCTCTTCGCGGCGAGATTCGGTGCGGGAGGGCGTGCGCGTGCAGACGTGGGCGTGACGCGCCACGCGGCGCGGCGCCCTTCGAAATGCGTGGAAATCAGCGCGACGTATTCGTCGGCGAACGCGATGTTTTCGATGGCATCGGCCGGGCGGCGCGTGCAGCCCGGACGCGAGCGCGCCCAATGCTCGAACGCACGGCGGACCTCGATCTCCGTGGACACTCCACGAAGAGGACACTACGCGAGCGGAAAAGTGGCGCTAGAACGGGCAGTCGTCGCAGCCCGAGCCGCAGCACGTGGGCTCGGTGGCGGGGCGCCAGCGGGGAGCAGTCGAGGATAGGCAATCCTGGCTGTCCCCGGCGGAGTCAGGAAGGACAGGCGGGATCGCCTGTCCTTCCCGTTCGATCGAATCCTCAGGCATTACTGCGATCGGGATGCGGCTGCGGAATCGCCGGCGCCGTCACGTCCGTGGACGGGCCGCTGCCGGGGGCGATGGTCATCGTCTCGCCGCCGCTTTGCTCCGGGTAGTACTCCTTGAGCTTGATGTAGTCCGTGCCCGTCTCCTCGGTGATGATCTGGTTCACTTCCCAGCCATCCAGCGTCTCGCGCTCGAGGAGCTTGCGTGCGATGCGGTCCAGGGAGGACTTGTTGTTCGTGATGATGTCCTTGGCCGCGTTGTAGGCGCGGTCGAGGATGCGGCGGACTTCCTTGTCGATCTCGACGGCCGTCGACTCCGAATAGTCCTGATGTTGACCGAATTCGCGGCCCAGGAAGATCTGCTCTTCCTTCTTGCCGAACGTGGCCGGTCCGAGGTCGGACATCCCCCATTCGCAAACCATCTTGCGGGCCATGTTCGTGGCGCGCTCGATGTCGTTGCCGGCGCCCGTGGTGATCTCGTTGAGGAACACCTCTTCGGCGATGCGTCCGCCCATGAGCACGGCCAGCATGGCTTCCAGGTATTTCTTCGAATACGAGTACTTGTCCTCGGTCGGCAGCTGCTGGGTGAGGCCGAGGGCGCGGCCGCGGGGGATGATGGTGACCTTGTGCAGAGGATCGGCGGCGGGCAGCATCGCCGCGACGATGGTGTGTCCCGACTCGTGATAGGCGGTGTTCCGCTTCTCGCGATCGGACATCATCATCGACTTGCGCTCGACGCCCATGATGACCTTGTCCTTCGCGTACTCGAAGTCGACCATCTGGACTTTCTTCTTGTCGTAGCGGGCGGCGTTCAGCGCCGACTCGTTGACCAGATTGGCGAGGTCGGCGCCGGAGAAGCCGGGGGTGCCGCGGGCGATGACGTCCAGCGCCACGTCCTCGGCCAGCGGGATGTTGCGCGTGTGCACGCGCAGGATTCCCTCGCGGCCTTTGAGGTCCGGCAGGTCGACGACGACGCGCCGGTCGAAGCGGCCCGGGCGCAGCAGCGCGGGATCGAGAACGTCGGGACGGTTCGTGCCGGCGATGAGGATCACGCCGTCGTTCGACTCGAAGCCGTCCATCTCCACGAGGAGCTGGTTGAGGGTCTGCTCGCGCTCATCGTGTCCGCCGCCGAGACCTGCGCCGCGGTGACGGCCGACGGCGTCGATCTCGTCGATGAAGATGATGCACGGCGCGTTCTTCTTGCCCTGCTCGAACAGGTCGCGGACGCGCGAGGCGCCGACGCCAACGAACATCTCCACAAAGTCCGAGCCGGAGATCGAGAAGAAGGGCACGTTGGCTTCGCCGGCGATTGCGCGGGCCAGCAGAGTCTTGCCCGTTCCCGGGGGACCCATGAGCAGGACTCCCTTGGGGATCTTGCCGCCGAGCTTCGTGAACTTCTGCGGCTCTTTGAGGAACTCGATGATCTCGTGCAGCTCGACTTTGGCCTCGTCGACGCCGGCCACGTCCTTGAACGTGACTTTCTTGGCGCTGCCCGAGAGCAGTTTCGCTTTGGACTTGCCGAACGAGAGGGCCTTGTTGCCGCCGGCCTGCATCTGGCGCATGAAGAAGATCCAGAGGCCGATCAGGAACAGGAACGGGGCCCAGGTGATGAGCGCGGCGATGAACGGCGTGTCGCGGTTCGGCTCGAACTCGACGGTCACGCCCTTGTCCTCGAAGCGTTTGAAGACGTCATCGGGCAGAGGGTTCTGCGCGTTGAGATTGAACTCTTTCTTGCCGCCCGGCGCGGTGGCCTTCATCTCGCCGCGGATTTCCTCGCCGCGGATGGTGACCTTGTCGACCTGGCCGTTGCTGACGCGGTCCATGAAGGTGCTCCAGGGGATGTTCTCGCTGGCCCCTTTCGCCGTGTTGAAGAGGCTCCAGAGCAGGAACACCAGAACGATGATCACCACCCAGAGGAGCGCGGTCTTGACTGTGGAATTCAACGAAATGCCTCCAACGCAGCAACGCCGATGCTTCGCGCGTGCCACGTACACTATCGCGTCTCGAAACGGGACGCGAGCAGGTGATATTGCAGGCGCGGCTTATCCCACGCGCCCGATGAACGGAAGGTTACCGAACCGTGATCGCTGCTCCAGACCGTATCCAGCCCATGTGCCGTCCTCCTCGATGGTGAATACGGAGAAATCGGCTTTCAGGTCCACCGTCCGCGCATTCGGACGGTCCAGCAGCGCCACGAGCTTCAGCGACGCCGGCTCGTGCGAGCGCAGTTGGGTGAGCAGGTAGTTCTCGATCACGCCCGTGGCCACGACGTCTTTCAACAGATAGACGTTGCGGCCCCGGATGTCGGTGAAGCTCAGGAAGTCGATCTCCAGCGCGTCGGCGGTGTCGTCGGCGAGATCGCGCACGACGTCGATGAAGGCGTAGGTGACGTCGCCGTCGATGGCGCGCAACAGGTCGGCCGCGAAGACCGCCGTTCCTTTGAGCACGCCGAGGAGGAAGACTTCGGCGTCCGCGGCATCGCGGCGGATGCTCTGGCCGAGGAGGCGAACGCGCGACGCGATCTCGTCAGCGCTGAAGACCGGTCGCAGTGTCTCGCTCATCAATCCACACTTCGCAGAGCACTCCGCCGGCCCCGCGCACTCTGAAACGTTCGGAGACTTCCACGCCGCCGACCCACACGATCTCGCCGTTCCAGACCAGGAGAGGGATGCGGTCGCGAACGCCGGCGTCGATTTTACGATCAATGAGAAAGTCTTTGAGCTTTTTCGGCTGGGACATGCCCAGAGGCTGGAAGCGGTCGCCGGGGCGGCGGTTGCGGACGGTGAAGCGGACGTTCGCTCCCTGCGGGAGCTCGATCGGCTGGCGGTTGGCGGTTGGCGGTTGGCGGAGGTGGATGGTTTTCGCGATCGCCTCGATGTGCGCGTCTTCGTTTGCGTTCAGCGTCAGCTCGAAGTCGGGCGTAGGTTCGAGGCGCCGCCGCAGAATGCGCTCGTTGCCTCTGCGAAGGAGCTCGAGGTTCTTCGTCACGCTGATGCGGGGCGAGTCGTCGTTTGCGATGCGCGAGGCGTCGAAGTCGCGCGCGGAAGGATCGAGGCGCCTGATGTGGCGTTGCAGGAGCGCGCCGCGCAGCCACTCGTTGTCCGGCCAGGTGTTGAAGATCGTGGCGTCGTCGCTCGCTTCGACGTGCTCCGCGCCGTCGATGGCTTTCTCGAGAATCGGCCACTGCGCGCGCGCCTGATCCGCGATCGCGGCGAGGTTGTCGATGGCGTCGCCGTCGCGCAGAAACGCGCGCACGCGGTTGCGCAGGAAGCGCGGGTCTTCGTTCGATCGATCGATCCGCGGCGTGACGTTGCGCTCCGCCAGGAACCGCTCGATCTCTTTGCGCGTCACCGCGAGCAGCGGCCGGATGAAGCCATCCTCGCGATGCGGGTGAATGCCGCGTAAGCCCGCGATGCCGCTGCCCGACATGAGGCGCATCAACACCGTCTCTGCCTGATCGTTCTTCTGATGCGCCGTCGCGACGTAGCGTGCGCCTTCGTCCTCGCGAATCCGCTGCAGCGCGGCGTAGCGCACCTCGCGCGCCGCGGCCTCGATGCCGCGTGCCTTCACGCACTCGGGATCGAGCGTGCCGTCTGCAACGCGCAGCGGAACTTCGAGTTGCGCGCAGAGATCGCGCACGAACTGCTCGTCGGCGTCCGACTCCGCACCGCGCAGATGATGATTGACGTGCGCCGCGACGAGCTCCAGCTCCTCCATCCCGTGCAGCGCCACGAGCAGCGCGGTGGAGTCCACTCCGCCCGAGACCGCGACGACGATCCGGCAGGCATCCGGGATGCCTTCCTTGACGAAAAACTGACGAATCGTTGTGCGCATCGTTGTCGGGGTCAGTTTTAGTTTACGGCAACGTGTCTACGGGAGGACCCATGCGCCGCGGCAGGAGCAGTGCCGGTTTCACCCTGATCGAGTTGCTGGTGGTCATCGCCATCATCGCCATCGTGGCCGCCATCGCCATCATGAACTATCTCGGCTCGGTCGAGCGTGCGCGGCAGAAGCGCACCATGGCCGACATCCGCTCGATTGCCCAGGCCTGGGAGACGCGCAATTCCGAGTCCGGCCAGTACACCGCGGCCGGCTTCAGCTTCCCGTCCGCGACGCCGTACGATTCGATGGTCAACACGCTCGTGCCCACGTACATGCGCAACATTCCGCGCGTCGACGGCTGGGGACGCCCGCTGCAGTTCGGCACGCAGGGGAAGATCTACGGCATTCGCTCCTCGGGGCGTGACGGCGTGTACGAAACCGACAGCTACGAGCAGGGCGCGGGCGAGAACCCGGACTGCGACATCGTCTACGCGAACGGCAATTTCGTGCGCTACCCCGACATCGTTCAGGGTCAATAGCCGAACCTTTCTTCTTCGCCGTCGTACGTGAGTTAAGCTGCCGGTTCAGCAACTCATGATCACCAAAGGCGCGTCCGTCGGTCCCTACGAAATCCTGAGCCCGATCGGGGCGGGCGGGATGGGGGAGGTGTGGCGCGCGCGCGACCGGCGCATCGGACGCGACGTGGCCATGAAAGTGCTCACGCCCGACGCGGGCCTGAGCGAGGACATGGTCCGCCGCTTCGAGCAGGAAGCGCGCGCCGCGGGCGCCCTCAATCATCCGGGACTGGTCACGATCTTCGACGTCGGCACGACCGGCAGCGCGCCGTACATCGTCATGGAGCTGCTCGACGGCGAGACGGTGCGCGAGGCGATCGATAAGGCCGCTCCGCATCCGTTGCCGATGCGTCGCGTCATCGATTACGTGATCCAGATCGCGGAGGCGCTGGCGGTGGCGCACGAGAAGGGCATCATCCATCGCGACCTCAAGCCGGAGAATCTCTTCATCACCGGCCGGCGCGTGAAGATTCTCGACTTCGGCCTGGCCAAGCTGGCCGAGGCGACGCAGGGATCGGACCGCAAACACACGGGACGTCATCTCACTTCGGCGGGCATGGTCGTGGGCACGCCGGCGTACATGTCGCCGGAGCAGGTCCGCGCGCTTCCGCTGGATCACCGCACCGACATCTTCTCCCTCGGCTCAGTGATGTACGAGATGCTCACCGGCAAGTCGCCGTTCGAGCGCGACTCGGCCATCGAGACGATGCACACGGTGATGAGTGCCGAGGTGCCGTCGCTGACGACGGTGGTGCCGGAGCTTCCGGCGTCGCTCGAGGCCATCGTGCGGCACTGCATGGAGAAGGATCCGCGCGAGCGCTTTCAGTCCGCGCGCGATCTCGCATTCCAGTTGCGCCTGCTGCCGGAGACGCAGAACAGCTACGCGGAGAGCCGGCGACTGCGGCCGCTGCGTCCATCGCGCTGGCGGCTGATGACTGCCATCGGCGCCACCGCGCTCGTCCTCGCGGCCAGCGGCTACGCGCTGATGCGATCGCGCGCGGCGTCGGCGGCAGAGGAAGTGCCGGTGCGCACGTTCCGCCAGCTCACGTTCGGCGACGGCGTGGAGCTGACGCCTTCGCTCTCGCCGGACGGAAAGTCGTTCGCGTTCGTCTCCGCTCGTTCCGGCAATCGCGATATTTACGTGCAGCGCGTCGACGGGCGCACGGCCACCAACCTCACCGTGGATTCGCTGGACGACGACTTCGATCCCGCCTTCTCGCCGGATGGCGCGCAGATCGCGTTTCGCTCGAACCGCGACGGCGGCGGCATCTTCGTGATGGGCGTGACGGGCGAGTCCGTGCGCAGGCTCACCGAGGGCGACGGGTACAGTCCTTCCTGGTCTCCGGATGGGAAACGCATCGTCTTCTCGACGGCCGCGGTTGATTTCCGTCCGCACGTCCGCGGCGGCAACGGCGGGCTGCGGATCGTGGATGTCGCGACCGGCGCGGCGCGCGTCATCGTGGAGGCGGGGAAGGGTGGCCCGGACTTTGGCCGCGACAGCGACGCCGCGCAGCCGAGCTGGTCGCCGCACGGCAAGCGGATCGCCTTCTGGGGAGTTTCGACGCTGGCAGGACAACGCGACCTCTGGACCATCGATCCGTACGCGAAAGAGCCGAAACGCACCGTGGTCCGCGTGACGTCGGATCTGTCCACTCATTGGAGTCCGGTGTGGTCGCCCGATGGTCAATATCTTTACTTCGGCAGCGATCGTGACGGCACGCTCAACCTCTGGCGCATCCCCATGGACGAAGACACCGGCACGCCGGCGGGACCTGCCGAGCCGATGTCGCTCCCGGCACCGATCACCGGCTTCTACGCCTTTGCACACGACGGCTCGCTCGCATTCAGCACGGCGGCGCGCTCGTATCGTTTGGTGTCGTATCCCTTCAATCCCGCAACCGGAACCGCGGGTCCGGCCAGTGTGCTCTTCGGCGGATCGGAAGAGCCGCTCACGTTCGAGGCGTCGCCGGATGGAAAGTCGATGGCCTTCACCACCGGCGGCGGCGCGCAGGAAGATCTCTTCGTTGCCAACATCGACGGCACGCGCGTGCGCCAGCTCACCAACGATCCGTTCCGCGATCGCGGCGTCACGTGGGCACCGGATGGGAAAACGCTCTACTTCTATTCGAACCGCGACGGGACGTATCACATCTGGAGCATCCGCGCGGATGGGAGCGAGTTGACGCGCGTCACCAGTGAGGCCGACTTCCGCGCCGTCGGCGCAAACAACATCTACATTCCCGATGTCTCGCCGGACGGCCGCACGCTCGTTGCGCGCACCGACTCGGCGTGCGTCTTCGTGCACCTCGACCGCCCGGCCGGACAGCGTCTGGAGATCTTCGGCGAGAAGAATGCGACCAGGAATCCGCAGTGGTCGCCGGACGGGAAGAAGGTCCTGGTGGCCCTCATCAACAACGACGGTCCCGGCTTCGCCGTGTACGACGTGGCCACGAAAAAATTCGACAAGCTGTGGGACAAGGAGATCACCGCGCGCTGGCTCCCCGACAGCCGGCATATCGCGATGTTCGGCGGGACGCGCATCGACATCATCGACATCGTGACGCGCTCGGTGAAAAGCAGCGAGTTCCGCGCGGATTTCGGCGACGTTCCCTACGGCACCCGCGTTGCCGCCGACGGCACCAGCTTCTACGGCCGCCAGGCGCTCGAGCAGGGAGACATCTGGTTCGCACCCGCGCCGAAGGGGGGTAGGACTTCCTCCGCGATGACCACTCCTTGATTGAGGGCTTCCCGTCCGGCGAAGAGCGAGCGAGAATGCCTGCACCCACGCCACCCACAGCAGTCGTCCCGAGAGAGAAAGGAGAACGTCCCATGCCCAAAGTGAGAGACCTCGGCATCAACGTCATCCCCGTCACCATGCGTCCCCTGGAGATCGGCCCCGGCGCCGTCGTCGTCGGCGATCCGCATCGCCGGCACTACATCGCGTGCGCCGGCACGAGCAACTGCATGAACTGCGTGTGCAACAACACGGACATCGAGCCGACCTCATGCGATCCGTCCGGCTGTCCGTCTGCTTCGACGAAGGACAAGGACAAGGGCAAGAAGAAGACCTCCGCGATCGGCGCCGAGGCGGCCATGCTGCTCCAGCAGCAGCTGCGTGCGCGCATCAGCGAGCCGCGCAGCCACTGAGCCCGTGCGTTCGCCGGCGATGCGCCTTCCGCGCATCGCCGGTCTTCTTCAGGTAGGGATCTCCGCCATTGCCGTCACTCCTTAGGTAAGGCTGCCTGTCCGGCTGCAAGCAGAGAGGGAGGAAGGTCGCGCTCGGGAAGCCTGACTGAAAGGAGAAACGCGATGCCCAAAGTGAGAGATCTCGGAGTCAATGCCATTCCCGGCACGCACTACATCGCCTGCGCTGGTACGAGCAACTGCATCAACTGCGTGTGCAACAACACGGACATTCCGCCGACCTCGTGCGATCCGTCCGGTTGTCCGCAGGCCTCGAAGCGTCAGGATAAGGACAAGAGCCGGAAAAAGTCCGCGCCGTTGAGCGTGCACGCGCTGGTGCTGCAGCAGCAGCTCCGCGCGCGGATCGCGGAGCCGCGGAGCTACTGACCCCATGCTCGACGAGCTGCGCATCCGTTCCAGTCCTCACATCGATCTCAAGGCGCCCGCGGACCTGGCGCCGGAGCAGTGGGCGCCGTTTCGCGAGCTCGCGGACGATCCCGACTTCTACGGCTTCTTCGTGCCGCGCGCGCCGCTGGCGATGAACCTGATGTCGGTGGGACGGGAGACCGCGGAGCTCTTTCAGAAGTTGTCCACGCCGTCGCGCCTGGACGTCTCGAACGGCGAGTTCCGCGACGGTCTGATCGATCTCGTGCTGGACGGCGTTTTCGAGATCGAAAGCGGTGATGATTTCGTGTGCGGCGCCGATGCGCTGCCGGTCCTCTGCGATCCTCCCGAGGAGCCGGCGGCGCTCGACGCCGTCGGGCGGCTGTCGCGCGAGGCGCTGCTGTACGCGCAGGACCTCGCCGCGGGGGACTTCGCCACCCAATCGATGGCGCTGTATTTCTACAACCGCGTGCCGCTGTCTCCGTTCTGGAAAAAACGCTTCCCCGATGCCGGCGCCGTGCTCGCGCACCTCGGCGCCGATCGCGGACTGCTGGCCACGCTGCTCGACCGGCACTGGGCGATCTCGCACCGCTCCAGCGGCTGGATCGCGTGGAACTCGAAGATCGCCTTCCGCAAAGGAAAGGACGACGTCACCTACAAGCTGTATGTGAGCCCGCGGCCGGAGCGCATGCGCGAGGCGTTCGAGATCGTGGTGCGCGTGCTCTCCGGCTTTCCGGAGACGCCGTTCAAGATCGGGCACGACGCCGTGGGACTGCTGCGGCCGGACAAGATGGTCGCGTACTTTACGAATCGGGAAACGCTCGACGAAGTGGCGGCGCTGCTGTCGCGCGAGCTCTCCGGATGCGACGCGCACGGAGTTCCCTTCACCGCGGGCCTCGACGACAGCGGTTTGTTGTCGTGGGGCGTCGATCCGCCCGACAGCGACGTCGCTCTGCATTGGCGCGGACGCGAAAGCTGGCGCCTCTGGGTCGCGAAGCGACTGGGCGCCGCGATGGCCATGGCCCGCGCGTCCCGCACTTCGACGGGCATCGAACCGTGGCGGTTCGCGCTGGCACGCGCGCGGCGCCACGGCATCGACACGAACACGTGGGCTCCATCGGCCACGCTCTGGAGCTCCTCGCAATGAACATCACCGAGCCGTTCGTCCTCAAAGGCGATGTGCTGCTCGTCCCGGTCGCGGACCTCAGCGACGACGTCCGCGCGCGCATCGCCTTCGAGGAAGGCGACTACACGCTGTCCATCCGTCACGGGCGCGCCCTGGCGCAGGTCATCGACGGCGGCACGGCCGCGCTGCTGGCGCTCTTCCGCGAGCCGCGCACGATCGTGGACGCGGTGATCGAGAACAGCCGCGCGCTCGATCGCGATCCCGAGGAGCGGCTCAACGAGCTGCTGCCGCACCTGGATGCTTTTGTCGACAGTCGCGTGCTCGTGCAGGCCGGCTCGGACGACGAGAAAGAGATTCGTCCGCAGTACGACGCGGGCATGACCCTCGACGGATGGAAGATCGTCCGCTGCGCGAGCCTGGTCGAGGACAGCGAGATCTATCAGCTCCGCAACGGCGAGGAAGTGGCCGCGCTGAAGATCGCACGCGTCACCGACGGCTACGTTCCCGACTTCTTCGCCAACGAGGTGGACATCCTTCGCCACCTCGACGGGTCAGGCGTCACTCCGCGGCTTCTGGGCAGCGGCGTCCACGACGATCGTCCGTACTTCATCGCGGAATGGTGCGGGGGCGTGGATTCGCTCGTGGCCGCGTCGCAGCGCCGCTACGATCGCGCCGCGCTGCTCGAGTTGTGCGCATCCATCGCCTCGGCATACGCGACGCTGCACGCGCGCCGCGTGCTGCACGGCGACGTGCACGCGCGCAACGTGCTCGCCGAAAACGACGTCAAGCTCGTCGACTTCGGCTACTCGCGCTATGCCGACCGCCCGCCCGCGACAGGACGCGGCGGCATGGCCATGTTCTACGAGCCCGAGTACTACATCGCGCGCGCGCAGAACCTCCATCCGTACGCGACGTTCGCCGGCGAGCAGTACGGCGTGGCCGCACTGCTCTACCTGCTCATCACCGGGCATCACTACCTCGACTTCCGCTACGAGCGCGACGAGATGGCGCAACAGGTCATCAACGATCCGCCGGTGTCGTTCGCCGCGCGTCACACACCGCCGTGGCCCGAGGTGGAAGCGATTCTCTTCCGCGCGCTGGAAAAGGATCCGGTGCGGCGCTTCGCGTCGATGGACGAGATGGCGGCGCGACTGGCCGAAGCGCGCGATGCCGCGTTGCGCGATTCGCTGTCGACCCCTGTCAGCGAAGAGGCGCACGCACTCCTCGACGCCACGCTGCGCACGTTCGCGCGCGGCGGCGCGATGTTCGCCGGCGGCTATCCGGAGGCTCCCACCGCGTCGATCAACTACGGCGCTGCCGGTGCCGCAGTCGGTTTACTGCGCATCGCGGAGACGCGCGGCGATCCGAAACTGCTCGCGCTCGCGGACGTTTGGCGCACGCGCGCGATCGCGCTCATCGGAACCGACGGCGCCTACTACGACGCGGATCGCGACCTCGCCCCCGAGCTCCTCGGCGCAACGACGCCGTATCACACGGAGGCGGGCATCTGGGCGGCATCCGCGATGATCGCGGCCGCGAAGGGCGATCCGCTCGCGTTCCGCCACGACGTCCACTTCTTTCTCGAAGCATCGCAACGCCCGTGCGCGAATCTCGATCTCACGCTCGGCCGCTCGGGAACGCTGCTGGCCACCGCGCTGCTGCTCGAATGCGGAGGCGACGACGCCGAAGCCGGCGCGCCGCTGCGCGCGTTCGGCTCGGAGACGATGGACGCGATCTGGAAAGAGCTCGACACGCATCCCGCCATCGGTGAAGCGGACGAAGACACGAACCTCGGCATCGCCCACGGCTGGGCGGGATACCTCTACGCCGCGCTGCGCTGGTGCGCCGCATCGGGCGACCCGTTGCCCGCGCACCTCGTCGAGCGCCTGCATCAGTACGCGCCGCTGAAGACGATCAAAGGCCGCGGCATCTTCTGGCGTCCGTCCACGCACACACCCGCGGGCGCGGTGATGCCCGGCTGGTGCAACGGCAGCGCGGGACAAGTCTTCCTCTTCACGCTCGCCCACGAACTTCTCGGCGATCCGCAATGGCTCGAGCTCGCGGAGCTCGCCGCATGGAACAACTGGGACGACTTCCGAGGCCCGATCTCGCTCTGCTGCGGCACCGCCGGTCGCGCGTACGCGCTGCTCAACTTCTACAAACACACGGGCGCGACGGAGTGGCTCGCCCGCGCGCGCCACCTTGCCAACCACGCCGCGGAAAACGCCGCGAGCGCGACGCAACGCGCGAACTCGCTGTGGAAAGGGGAGCTGGGCGTGGCCGTCTTGATCGCGGATCTCGCGTCGCCCGAAAACGCGCTGATGCCCCTCTTCGAGTAACCGCAACACGCGGACGGCTCCGCCGCCGCGGTTGCTCGCCGCGTTGCAGCGGACGCGCTTCGCGCGCCGCTGATCGCGGCGGCCGGGGGGGCCACGATGCGCGAGAGGTCGCCGTCGCACTGGGAACGCGAGGGACGAGACGCTTTGCGCTCGTGTATTTCGCCGCAATGCAGCCGACTGCGCTTCGCGCGCGGCTGATCGCGTCGGCCGGGGGCTCACGATGCGCGAGAGGTCGCCCTCGCGTGGGAACGCCCAGGGACGAGACGCTTTGCGCTCGTCTATCTCGCCGCAATGCAGCCGACTGCGCTTCGCGCGCGGCTGATCGCGTCGGCCGCCGAACTGAGTTGCGCGATAGCGTCAACTCCAGTGCGGCGAGCAACCGCGGCCGAAGGTCCGCGTGTTGCGGGTGGTGGCGGTGACTGGAGTCGAACCAGTGACCTAGCGCTTATGAGACGCCCGCTCTAACCATCTGAGCTACACCGCCAGGGTGAGGGGTCGGGATTGTAGGGGGCCCGGCCGTGACCGTCAAGGCGTGACGGCACCCCTCGTGGAACACCAGCCGTGGCAAGATATTTCGGTGACGGAGCACGACCGGGTCTGCAGGAACTGCGGCCACACCGACGACACGGCCCGTCTCGAGTCCTGTCACATCTGCGGCCGCTACTTCTGCCCCGACTGTGCGCATCGCGCCGGATACGGGCGGCGGTTCTGTTCGCCCGAGTGCGGCCGCGCCTACTACTTCACCGGAGAGCCTGATGACGACGAAGACATTGAATCCGACGAATGACACCACCGCCGCCGCGATGACGCGCCGCCCCCGCCGTCTGCGCCGCAGCGAGAGCATCCGCACCCTCGTGCGCGAGACCATCGTGCGTCCCGAGGACCTCATCTATCCGCTGTTCGTCGTGCCGGGCTCGCGTGCGAAGAGCGAGATCGGCTCCATGCCCGGCGTCTTCCAGTTGCGCGTCCGCGAAGCCGTCGAGGAAGCGCGCCGCGCCTACGACCTCGGCGTCCGCGCCGTTCTGCTCTTCGGGCTGCCCGAGCGCAAGGACGCCATCGGTTCCACGTCCTGGGATCCGTCCGGACCCGTGCAGTCCGCGATCGAAGGCATCAAGCGCCAGGTTCCCGACATGACCGTGATGGCCGATGTGTGCCTGTGCGAGTACACGGATCACGGACACTGCGGCGTCATCGTCGATCGCAACGGAGTGAAGGACGTCGACAATGATCAGACCTTGCCGCTGCTGATGAAGCAGTCCGTGTCGTTTGCGGCCGCGGGTGCGGACTTCGTCGCGCCGAGCGACATGATGGATGGCCGCATTGGTGCCATCCGCCGCGCGCTCGACGAGCGGGCCATGCCCGAGGTGGGGATCATGGCGTATTCGGCAAAGTTCGCGTCCGGGTTCTACGGGCCGTTCCGCGAGGCTGCCGAGTCCGCGCCGCAGTTCGGCGATCGCCGCACGTATCAGATGGATCCCGGCAACGCGCGCGAAGCGCATCGCGAGATCGCGCTGGATGTCGAGGAGGGCGCGGACATCGTCATGGTCAAGCCGGCCCTTTCGTATCTCGACATCATCCGCCAGGCGCGCGACACCTTCCCGCTGCCCATCGCCGCGTACAACGTCAGCGGCGAGTACTCCATGGTCAAAGCCGCGGCGGAGCGGGGTTGGATCGACGGACCGCGCGTGATGAACGAGATCCTCACATCCATCAAGCGCGCCGGTGCGGATCTGATCATCACCTATCACGCGCTCGAGTTCGCAAGCACGTTCAAAGGATAAACGTCAAGAGCACGGATCACCGGACATCAGGATTGACTTTCTTCCATCCTTCCCCCACACTGCGCCGCATCATCCAAATTCGGCAAAAGGGGAAGCAATGAAACGAGTCTCTCTCGCAGTGGTGTGCCTTCTGTTTGCGTTCTCGACGTTTGCGCAGCACACATCCAGTCCCAACGGGCAGCTCGATCTGGACGGACTGCCTGATCTCAAGCTCAGCGACAACCTCGGCCAGCAGTGGGTCGTTCGCGACGAAAACCTCGGCGCCAACTTCTGCTCCGTGATCGAAGGCGGAGTTACCCCGGGCCTCCGTCGCCTGCTGCGCTTCACCGTCACGATCAACAACATCGGCGACGCCGACGTGTTCATCGGCGATCCGAACAATCCGGCCTACACGAACCTGTTCGAGCTGTCCACCTGCCACGGCCACTATCACTTCAAGAACTACGCGCGCTACGAGCTGGTCGACCCGGCCAGCGGCTATGTGTGGCGTGCCGCCAAGGTCGGCTTCTGCATGCTGGACACCGATCCGGTTCCGCGCGCTGACGGCAGCGAGCCGCCGCGCGCGAAGCAGTTCCTGAGCTGCGGCGCCGTCGGCATCCCCGGCTACCAGGGCATCAGCCACGGCTGGGCCGACACGTACCGCTTCTTCCTGGGAGGCCAGTACTTTGTCCTCGACGGCGGCGACGGCCAGCCGCCGGTGCCCCCGGGCGACTACATCATCCGCATCACCGCCAACCCGGCGTACGCTCCGGACAAGAAGGGCAACTGTCCGCTGGCGAAGGATGCGAAGACGGGCCTCTGCCACAACTTCCCGGAGTCGGACTTCACGAACAACGTCGGCCAGGCGCTGATCACCATTCCCTCCCACCCGGGCCGCGACGGCGTCGGTCCCCTGAAGAACGAGAAGGCGCTCGGCTACGAGCCCGCCGATCACCAGTAAGTCAACGTCTTGACCAGTTGAACGCCGCCGCTCAGGCGGCGTTCAACTCTTTCAGCAGCATCGCGGCGATCCGCTTCGCCGCCTCGTCGTACGCTGCCGCGCCGGGATGGAAGTGGTCGTAGCGGCTCAGGCGCTGCGGCGTGACGATGTCCCGCATCCTCACCACCTCCACGCGCCGGTCTTTCGCGAATCGCGCGGCGAGCGTCTCGTCCCACATCCCCAGATACTGGTCGATGAGCGACGCCCACTCGTGGCCCGGCACGGGGTTGTAGCCGCCGAGGACGAGCACGCGGGCGCGCGGGTTGATGGCGTGGATCTCCGCGACGATGGTCTCGATGCGGCCGAGGATGCGCTCGGCGATGGCGAAGGGCGCGCGGAGGATTTCCTGCCGCGCATTGGCGGTGCGGAAGAGATCGTTCGCGCCGATGGAGAGCACGACGGCGTCGGCCGCGGCGATCGCATCGCGGGTGCGTTTGGTGCGCAGTCCGGCCAGGAGGTCGGAGGTCTGCGCGCCGTTGACGCCGAGGTTGACCGTCTCGACGCTGCGCACGCCGCGCGATTCGAGCTCGTGCTCGAGACGCCGCGCAATCCCTCCGCCGCGCTCGTCTCCCGCACCGTAGGCAAGTGAGTCGCCGATGGCGACGACATGAAGAGTCTCAGGCATGGTCGTGGTTTTCCGTACGGCCGCGGGCGCCGCCGGCTTCCGCGGCGGAGGCGCCGCCTGACAGGCGGCCAGAAGCAACAGCGCCAGGGCGCGTTTCACGCGGGGGAGTCAGTGCGAACGGACTGCCATCACCCGCACCACACCGCCGTCACCGCATCCGGATGTTCGAGCAGGAATCCGTCCTCCTCGGCGTCGTATTCGATGACCGCGCCGTCGAGGCGCGAGGCCGCCATCGAATCGAGGGCCACATCGATGCCCGAGACGTTGAGCAGCTCATCGCCTTCCGCGGCTTCCGAGGCGTAGCTCAGGCGATAGCCCGAGCCGCCGCAGCCCGTCGTGAACGCGATGCGCAGGACACGGCCATCGGCGTCAGAGGCCAGATGCGAGGCGGCGGCGGGGGAGAGGGTCAGGTTCATGTCGAGGGGGAACCGTGCACGATGCGCCATTCGGCGTCTTCGCGCTTCCACCAGTCGGGATCGTGTTTGATGAGCTCCAGCTCGCGCTCCAGCTCGACCACGTGTGAGCGTTTCACCGTCTCGAAGTAAACGAGGAGATTGCGGTCCGTCGTTCCCGCGCCGGCGACCAGCTCGCGCAGCTTGCGCTGCAGGGTCTTCTCGCGCGAGATCAGGAACTCCGACGACTCGCGATACGACATCTCGCCTTCCAGGATCTCCGAGAAGATCATGTCCGCGCCGAGGGTCACTCGCACGCGGTTGCCCGTCGTGGCGGCGATCTTCATCTCGATGAGATCGCGGTTCGCGCGCTCGTCCACGGCGAACTGCTTGAACATGCCCGCCGTCATCGGGTTGGGGAGGTTTTCCGCCAGCTTCTCGAACGTCTTGTACGCCTCCACCGTGTACTGAAAGATGAGGGCGAGGTCCTGGTGCGACAGGCCGGGAGTTGCGGTTGCTTCGACTGCAGTCATTCTTGTCCTCACTCGATTTTTGCGACTTTCACGACGACGTCCCCGACCAGTTTCGCCTGACACGACAGCCGGTACGGCGGCTCGAGCTCCTTGTAGGTCTCGTCCATCGTGGGCGGCGTGAGCGCGTCCCACCCTTCCACGACTTCGATCCTGCAAGTCCCGCACGCACCGTCACCGCCGCAGACCTGGCTCACGCGGACTCCCAGTTCTCCGGCGATGGAGAGCATCGTCTTCCCCGCGGGAAATTCGCCTGCTTTTCCGGCGTCAGCGAACGTCACGCGCGGCATCGCACGCGATTGTATACAACGAGCGATGTACGACGAGAGCTGAGCGATGAGCGTGCACCGGGTTCATCGCTCATCGTTCATCCCTCATCGCTTCGACGGCGCGGTGCGCCATATACGAGCTTCGCACCAGCGGCGCGCTCTCGACGTGATGAAACCCCAGCGCCCGCGCCCGATTCCCCAGCGCCACGAACTCCTCGGGCGTGTAGTACTTGCGCACCGGATGATTCTTCTCCGACGGCGCCAGGTATTGCCCCATCGTGAAGATGTCCACGCCGGCCTCGCGCAGGTCGCGGGCCACGCCGAGAATCTCTTCGTTCGTTTCTCCGAGGCCGAGCATGATGCTCGACTTCGTCAGCATCCCGGCCTCGTGTCCCCAGCGAAGGATGTCCAGCGAACGCTGATACTTCGCCACGGGACGCACCTGCGCGTAGAGCCGCGGCACGGTCTCGACGTTGTGTGCAAGCACGTCGGGCTTCGACGCGACGACGGTCATCAGCGCGTCGCGGTTGCCTTCCAGATCCGAGATCAGCACTTCCACCGCCGCGCCGGTGCGCTCGCGCACGGCCATCACCGTCTCCGCGACATGCGCCGCGCCGCCGTCCGGCATGTCGTCGCGATTGACCATCGTGATGACCGCGTGCCGCACGTTCATGCGCTGCACCGCTTCCGCCACACGCTGCGGCTCATCGGCTTCGACGGGTGTTGGCGTGCCGCGTCCGACCGCGCAGAACGTGCAGCGGCGCGTGCAGATCTCGCCGAGGATCATGAACGTGGCGGTGCCCGCGGTCCAGCATTCGAAAATGTTCGGGCAGCGCGCTTCCTGGCAGACGGTGTTCAGTGCGAGATCGTTGATGAGCCGCGAGACGGGCAGCTTCTGCAGGTCTCCCGGGACTCGCACTTTCAGCCATTCGGGGCGGATGCCGGCGCGCTTGTTGGTCATTTGGTTGCTGGTGGCTGGTTGCTGGTTACCGGTGCGTTTCCGGCTGACGGCTCTT
>DATLBM010000374.1:0-8124 GCA_035526885.1 Thermoanaerobaculia bacterium
GACGACTCGACGACTCGACGACTCGGCGCCCCGCCCCGGAATGCACTACTGTTACGGTGCGTGGGAGGCAACATGATCACCATCCGCCGCGCCAGCGAGCGCGGACACGCCGATCACGGCTGGCTCGACACCTATCACACCTTCTCCTTCGCCGATTACCACGATCCCGCGCACATGGGCTTCCGCGCGCTGCGCGTCATCAATGAAGACCGCGTCGCGGCCGGCGGCGGCTTCGGCACGCACGGCCATCGCGACATGGAAATCATCTCCTACGTCCTCGAAGGCACCCTCGGCCATCGCGACTCGATGGGCACCGACGGCGTGATCCGTCCCGGCGAAGTGCAGCGCATGAGCGCGGGCACGGGCGTGCAGCACAGCGAGATGAACGCATCCGATTCCGAGGGCGTGCATTTTCTGCAGATCTGGATCATCCCCGAGCGGCGCAACATCACGCCCAGCTACGAGCAGAAAAAGCTCGATGACGATGAACGGCGCGGCGCGCTGTGCCTCGTGGACGTGAAGATTCATCAGGACGTGCGTCTCTACACCGCGCTGCTCGACGGCCAGTCCGTCACGCATGAATTCGCGAGCGGACGTCACGGCTGGGTGCAGGTCGCGCGCGGCCAGGCGGAAGTGAACGGACAGAAACTCGCAGCCGGCGACGGCGCCGCGATCTCCGGCGAGAGCAGCGTGACTCTCACCGGCGCCGGCGCGGAAGTGCTGCTCTTCGACCTGAACTGATGCTGCTGCTGTTTCGCTTTCTGCTGAAGATCTGGGCGAGCGGCCTGAGAAAACCCATCGGGCCGCTCGACGCGGCGACCGTGCGCTTCCGCTGCTGGCCGCAGGACTGCGACCTCAATCTCCACCTCAACGCCGGCCGCTACGTCAGCTTCATGGACATCGCGCGGGTGGAGCTGCTCTCGCGCATGCGCCTGCTGCGTCCCGTGCTGAAGAAAGGATGGCGGCCCATCGTCGGCGGAGGCAACATCGCGTACAAAAAATCGGTGATGCCGTTCGAGCGTTTCACCGTGCAGTCGCGCGTCGCGGCGTGGGACGAGAAATGGTTCTACATCGAGCATCTCGTCTTCAAGCACGACGGCGTGCTCTCCGCGACCGGCATCATGCGCACGCTGCTGCGCGGCCCGAACGGCAACGTCCCACCGCGCGAGCTCCTCGAACTGATCGGCCTCGGCGATCTGCAATCGCCGGAGATCCCGGCGTGAAGCGCGCCGACAGGGCGAAGAAGATCGGCGGGATTCTCGACGAGCTCTATGCCGCGCCGCCCATTCCCCTCGAGCACAAGGATCCGTTCACGCTGCTCGTGGCCGTGCTGCTTTCCGCGCAGACCACGGACGCGCAGGTGAACCGCGTCACGCCCTCGCTGTTCGCGAAAGCGTCGACGCCGCAGGCCATGGCCAGGCTCGGCGTCGACGAGATTCTCGGATGCATTCGCGCGTGCGGGCTGGCGCCGACGAAAGCGAAGAACGTGAAGAAGCTCGCCGAGACGCTGATGAGTGAGCACGGCGGCAAAGTGCCGCGCGACATGGAGGCGCTCGAGAAACTCCCCGGCGTCGGACACAAGACCGCCAGCGTCGTCATGTCGCAGGCCTTCGGCGAGCCCGCGTTCGCCGTCGACACGCACATCCATCGGCTGGCGCAACGCTGGCGGTTGTCGAACGGCAAAAGCGTCGAGCAGACCGAGCGCGATTTGAAGAAGGTCTTTCCGCGCGAGGAATGGTCGCGGCGGCATCTGCAGATCATTTACTTCGGCCGCGAATACTGTCCCGCTCGCGGCCACGAGGCGAGCAATTGCCCGATCTGCTCGTGGGCTTCGCGTCGCTGACGCGTGTTGCCGTGTTGCTGGTTGCCGGTGTTCGTTGCCATGCAAGATGACCCACCGGCAACCAGCAACCGGCAACATAGCAACAAATAACCGCGTATAATCCGCGCGGTCGTGCGTCCCCGATCCCTGTTCCTCATTCTTCTCGTTGCGCTGCCGCTCTATGCACGCGAGTTCGACGTGCGTCCCGCGCCGGCCTGGGTGGAGACGATCGACGTCGACACGACCGTGCGCGTGGCCAGGCACAACGTGCGCTGGGGCATCTACGATCTCCTGCGCGATCACCAGGTGCGTGCCGGCGACGGCTCCGAGTCACAGTACTTCCGTACGGTGCGCAGCGTACTGTCGCCGTCGGGCGTTCAGAACGCGTCCGAGCTCGAGCTCGACTTCGATCCGTCGTTTCAGCGCCTCGTCCTTCATCACGTGCGAGTCATCCGCGGCGCCACGCGCATCGACGCGCTGGAGCCGGACGAGATCCGTGTCATCGAGAAGGAAGAGGAGTCGGACGACCGCATCTACGACGGCGAGCGCACCGCGCTGCTCTTTCTGCGCGACGTGCGTCCGGGCGACGTCATCGACTACGCGTGGTCGATCGACGGCGCGAATCCGATCACCAACGGCCGCTACACCGACGACTTCGATCTCAGCTCCGGCGTGCCCACGCGGCGCATGCGCCATCGCCTGCTCTGGCCGGCGGGCAAACCGCTGCAGTGGCGCGGCGGCGATCCCACGATCCTCGGCGACGGCGCCACGCAGTCGTTGACCTGGGAGCGCAAGGACGTCGTTGCGCTCGACGTCGAAGACGAGCTGCCGTCGTGGTACGAGCCGTGGCAGTCGATCGAAGTGAGCGAGTTCGCATCGTGGCGCGAGGTGGCGGCGTGGGCCGCGCTCATGTTCACGCTCGACGCGCGCTCGCAAAGCGAAGTGAAAGCGCTGGCCGCGAAGATCACGGCCGAGCATCCCACGCGCGAGGCGCGCATCACCGCCGCCATCCGCTTCGTGCAGGACGAAGTCCGCTACCTCGGCATCGAGATGGGCAGCAACTCACACCAGCCGCATCAGCCGTGGGAAACGCTGCAGTCCCGCTGGGGTGATTGCAAGGACAAGACGCTCCTCCTCGTCTCGCTGCTGCGCGAGCTGGGACTGGAAGCGTATCCGGCGCTCGTGAACACGCGCCTCCAGCAGCGACTGGCGGAAAAGCTCCCCTCGCCGTTCCTCTTCGATCACGTCATCTCGCAGGTGATCGACGGCGGAAAAACGTACTGGGTGGACGGCACGATCTCCGAGCAGGGCGGCACGCTCTCGACCATCGAGACGCCGAACGACACGTTCGCTCTGGTCGTGCGTCCGGACACCGTGCGGCTCGCGAAAGTGGTCACGAACATGAACGGCGGCGTGGACGTGGATCAGACGTACACGACCACCGATTACACGAAACCGACCGAGCTCACGGTGAAGACGACGTACAGCGGCTCGGACGCGGATTCGGTGCGCTCCGAGCTGGCCACGCTCTCGCTCGAGGATTACGCGCACGACCGCATCAACGCGCTGGCCGTCGATCAGCCGAAGATTCACGCGGTGGGATTGCCGGTCGTTGCCGACGATCGTCTGCGCAACATCGTCGTGGTGACGGAGCGCTACCGCGTCCCCGAGCTCTGGAGCGACGGAGAGTGGTCGTGGTATCCGCGAGTCCTCGGACGCCAGCTCACGCGGCCGGACACGATGATCCGCTCGATGCCGCTGGCGTTCTCGCATCCGCTGAACGTGCGGCAGACCGCGACGTTCAACTTCCCCGAGGACATGGCGGTGGAGAAGATGACTTCGGTGACGGAGACGCCGGCGTTCCGCTACGACTACACGGTCGACTCGAACGGCAGGACGGTCACCATTCGCCAGTCGCTGCGATCGCTCGCGGACCACGTCGACGTGAAGGACGTGCCGGAGCACCTGACGAAGCTGAGCGCGATCTGGAGCGAGATGGGCTTCCGCCTCGCGCCCGAGGGAGCATCGGTGCCGGAGAGGAAACAGTCGGTCACGTCCGGCAACTGGATCGTGGGGTTCGTGGTGGTGGGCTCGTTCGTCGGCATCTGTTTGATGCTGGCCACGCGCCGCCGCAAAACGATCCGTCTCGCGCGTTTCTCGCCCGGCGAGGCGCCGGCGTCCGCGCTGCGCGTGGCGCACGCCGAGGAGATCGACGCGCGCCTGGCGCAGCTGGTGTGCAAGTGCGGGGCGATGCATTTCGCGTCGCCCGAGTATCAGCGCGCCCGCTACGCCGAGCAGGACCTCACCATCGTGACGCGCAACTGCGGCACGTGCGGCAAAGAGCAGAGCATCTACTTCACCGCGGCGTAACGTAGGGCGGGCTTCAGCCCGCCCACCTTCATGGACGGGCTGAAGCCCATCCTACGTTTGTCAGCGTTCGCGACGTTCCGTCCGCACACTTCACGAACTTCGGCACTTCGCCCGCCGCAATCTCGTATGCGATCGAATGCGTCGCGCCGGCGCCGCTTTCCGGAATCACGAACGCGCTCTTCGTTCCCCTCGCCCAGACGTACGTGATCGTGGCCGGCGCGAGGAACGCGTCCGGCGCCATCACGGTCTGCTCGATGATGCCGCCGCTCGCGCCGCGCGAGATCGCGGTCCATTGATCGCCGTTGCGGCGGAAGCGCGTGCGTGTGGTCGTCGCGCCGCGATGCGTGACCTCGACGCCGCGCGGCTTGCGATCGGCGTCGAGTGAGGCCCAGGTTTCCGTCGACGTGCCGTTCCGATGCGCGATCGTGCTGTGCGCGACCACGCCGCCGCCCGGCCGCTCGTACAACTCGAAACGCTCCGTGCCCGTGATGGCGCGTCCGCGGCGCAGGACGTACGTGCCCGTGCGCAGCAACTTGCCGCGTTCGGTGCGCGACGGATGCGGCTTCTGCGTGCCGGCCACGATGTCCGCGACGTCGTCTTCGATCGTGGCCGCGGCGGGCGTCTCGACGTAGCGACCGAGCTCGCGGCCTTCGCGGCGCACGATCACCGTCGGTACGTTGGTGATGTTCTCGCCCGACACGACCGCCATCGGCGTGGTGAAGTCGGGCCCGACGCCCGTCAGCTCGACGGTGATGTTCGGATTGTTCGCGCGTGCGATCGACTTGAGCAGCCGCGGCACGTGCTGACGGCTGTCGCCGCACCACGTGGCCATCACCACCTGCAGCGTCACCGGCTGGTCGATGGCGCGCAGGCGGTCGACGATCTTGCCGTCGGGCTCATAGACGTCGGCGATCGTCCGCCACACCGGCGCGGTCTCCCACAGCTCGTCGAGCGTCATCGCACCCGCTTTGCTCTGGTGCGCGGAGACGAGCATGGTCTTGCCATCCGACGCGCTCATCAGGGCGAACATCGTCTCGTCGTTCGGCTTGACCATCGAGCCGCTGACGACCGTCTCCAGATTCGCGGGCGTCGTCGCGCTGACGCGGTCCGGCGCGAACGTGAACGCCGACTTCGATGTGCGGCTGACCGTGCCCGCGTCGGGGGTGAAGACCATCACCTCGTCGCCGCAGACCACGGCGATCATGCGCGGGGAGGACGTGGTCAGGGTCTGGACGTTGCGCTCCAGCTTCCCGTCGACGTAGACGTCGCGGATGCTGTCGTTCCAGACCCGAGGCTGCGGAGAAGCGAGCGCTGCCGAGAGGAGGACCAGGGCGGCCAGGGGCATGTCAACCTCCTTTGTTTCGCCCTTCGACTTTCCGGCGCAACGAATGGTTTCGCAGGGAAATTATTGTATGTACCATGTCGTTGCGATCGGCACGCGTGAACTCCGGCAATTTCGGAAAGGCCGAAACGGTCGGTGGAGAGATACATTTAAGGAGAATCAGAGGCATGCGCAGCACCGGTAAAGTCAAGTGGTTCAACGACGCGAAGGGTTTCGGCTTCATCACCACCGACAAGGGCGAGGACGTGTTCGTCCACTTCTCGGCCATTCAGTCCAAGGGCTTCCGCTCGCTGGCTGAAGGTTCTGACGTCGAGTTCGACCTGGTCCAGGGTCCGAAGGGCCTCCAGGCCGCGAACGTCAACCCGCTCTCGTAAGCGTCCACCACCATGGAAGAGAAGGACGGCGTAACGGCCGTCCTTTTTTGTTTCCCGAGACCCCGATGAAACGAGTCCTGATCCCCCTCCTCATTCTCGTTGCCTCGTCCGCTTCGGCTGCCGACATCGACGCCGTGCGCGCGCAGTTCATCGCCTACTCGACCGCCGCCGGCGCCGCCCGCACCTCCACCCGCATGACCGACGCCCTGGGCGCGCTGGAGTGGGCCGCGAAACAGAACGCCGACGCGCTCAGCGCGGACGGGAGCTGGCCGGACATCAACTACAACGAGACACCCGACGGCGGATGGGGACCGTGGGCGCACACGCAGCGCCTGTGGCTGATGACCAAGGCGTATCACACGCAGGGGCAGTCGTTGTATCGCGATCCGCGTCTGCTCGCGGACATCGACGCCGCGCTCGCGTACACCAAGACGTTCTACGGCGCGAGCATCATCCCCACCGGCAACTGGTGGTTCTGGACGATCGGCATTCCCATCGACCTCGGGCCCACGCTCGTGCTCATGACCGGCCACGCGAAGCAGCAGGTCATCGACGATCTGACGACGGCCATTCATCTGCGCATCCTCAACTCGCCGACGGCGAAAGGACTCGTCGGTCCGACGCCGACGGGACAGAACCTGGTGTGGTCGGCGTACACGCATTTGTGTCTCGCGCTGTTGAAGAATGACGAGGCGCGATTGACCGCGGTGCGCGATGCCATGGCATCCGTCGCCCGGCCGGCGACCGGCGAGGGGATCAAGCGAGACGCGTCATTCCATCAGCACGGCGCGCAGCTCTACACCGGCGGCTACGGCGGCCAGTTCGCGTCTGACGTGGCGCGCTACGCGCTCATCGCGCGCGGCACGTCGTACCAGATGCCGTCCGATGCGCTGAGCTCATTCGCGGACTACGTCGCGGACGGCATCGCCTGGTCGCTGCACGGCGACTACTTCGACGTCTCCGTGATCAGTCGCGAGGTAGCGCGTCCCACGACGACGGGCTTCAACGGCATGGCCGCGCTGGTGCAGGCGGCGCAGTTCGCGAGCCCGCGCGCGACGGAGATCCGCAGCGCCGCGGCGAAGATGCTGACGACATGGCGCGGCACGATGCCCATCGAGCTGGCCGGCGCTGCTGCGCTGGTGGAAAGCGCACACTACGCCGCCGCATGGCCGTCCGGTCACCGGCACTACTACGCGTCCGACTACACCGTGCACCGCCGCAACGGCTGGTTCGCGTCGATCAAGATGTTCTCGACGCGCACGAAGTCCGGCGAAGACACGAACGACGAGAACCTTCGCGGGTCGCGCCAGTCGGACGGCCGCTTCTACCTGGTTCTCAAAGGCGACGAGTACTTTGGCCGTGACGTCTGGCCTGCGTTCGACTGGACGCGCCTTCCCGGCACGACGGTCGAACAGAAGGTGGACACCGCGGACGCGTCGTACGGCTACGGCACGCGCTCGCTCGCCGGCGGCACGGGCGACGGCGCGAACGGCGTTTCGGCGATGGACCTCGCGCCGCTGAACTCCGTGCTGACCGCGAAGAAGTCGTGGTTCTTCTTCGACGACGCGATCGTCTTTCTCACGAACAGCATTCGCTCGACGTCCGCAAATCGCGTGGAGACGATCGTGAATCAGGTCAGCACCGCCTCGAGCGTCACGCGCGGCGGCGACTGGTCGCACCTCGACAACGTCGGCTACTGGTTCCCGTCGAACGTCCAGCCTTGGGCCGCGCGCGAAACGCGCAGCGGCACCTGGGCCTCCCTCGGCGGCTCGACGGACACGACGACGCTCTCGAAGCCGTTCACGACGCTCTACTTCGATCACGGCAGCGCTCCGTCCAACGCGAGCGCGGAGTACGTGATCGTGCCGAACATCACCGCGGCGGCGATGGCGTCGTGGGCGGCATCGCGCCCGATCTCGATCCTCTCGAACAACGACCTCGTCTCCGCCGCCCGCGACAACCGCAACGGCAACCTCGGCATCACGTTCTGGCGCGCGGCCTCGATCGACGGCATCCAGTCATCGGCCCCCGCCGTCGTTTACATCACCAGCGACCGCAACACGATGCGCATCTGGGCCGCCGACCCGAACGCGACGGCGACGGGCTCGTTCACGCTGACCGTCCCCGGCGTCTGGACCGCGACCGGCGCCACGTCCTCGCGCTCGACGCGCTCGACGACGCTGACCATCCCGCGCAACGGCGGACAGACGACGCAC
>DATLBM010000375.1:0-2675 GCA_035526885.1 Thermoanaerobaculia bacterium
GCGCAGGCGCACCTCGGCATCAACGCGTATCCGTGGGCCAACGTGATCAGCGTGCGCAACGTCGAGAGCGGCGAGTCGGTGGACATCGGACGCGGAGTGGTCACTCCGACGGCGCTCGATCTCGCGCCGGGACGCTACGAAGTCACGCTCGCGAATCCCGATTTTCCGAAGCCGATCCGGCGCACGGTCTCGCTCGAAGCGGGTGCGGACGCGCCGCTGTGGGTGAATTTCTCGGACGGCAAATCCGCGCGCGTTCCCGATTTCGGAGGCCCGCGATGAAGCGCGCGCTGCTCGTGCTGTTGTTCGCGCTCAACGCCTCGGCGGCCGAGAAGTTCCTCGAGAACTACAACAAAGGCGTGGAGGCCGTGAACGCGCGCCGTTACGCGGACGCGGTTCCACTGCTCTCGAAGGCGATCGCCGAGCGTCCCACGGAAGGCGTGGAGATCAAGGTGAGCATGACCGTCGTCGCCGCGTACACGCCGCACTTCTGGCTCGGCATCGCCAGGTTCAACCTCGGCGACGTCGACGCGGCGCTGCGCGAATGGCGCGTCTCCGAGGAGCAGGGCGCGATCGCGAAGACGGCGTATTACTCGCGATTGAAGGACTGGGTCGCGCGCGCGCAGACCGAGAAACAGTTGCAGGCCGAGAAGGCCGCCAGCGGCGCCAAGAAGAACGCGGACGCCGCGATCCGCCGCGCCGTCGAGCTGCAGGGCGATGCGCTCAGCGCCGGCGGCGATCGCACGGAGTCGTATCGCGACGCCCAACGCAAACTGCAGGACGCGCTGGCGCGCTTCCGTGCGGCGGGCACGAACAGCGCGACGTACGAGTCGGTGCAGCAGACGGCCGAGCAGGCGGCGGAGAGCTTCCACGACGCGGCCGAGGAAGGGAAGCGCATCCGCGCGGCGGCGGCCAATCGCCCGAAGCCCGCACCGGTGCAGCCGAAGCCCGCGGAAGTGGTCGTGCCGTTCGATGACGATCCGCCGGTGAACGTAGGACGGACTTCAGCCCGTCCCCCCGACGACTCGGGACGGGCTGAAGCCCGTCCTGCGCCAGTCACCGAGACCGCGGCGCCACCCGTCATCGAGAAGCCGAAGCCCGTCGTCACCATCACGCCGCAACCCGCGCCGCCCCCGCCCGTGCCGACGCCGGCGAAAGTCGACGTCACGCCCGCGTACCGCGCGTTCGCGATGGGCGATCTCGCCACCGCCGAAAATCTCCTGAACACGATCATCGCGCGCTCGTCCGCGGCGGAGGCGTTTCTGCTCCGCGGGTGCGTGCGCTACACGCGGGCCATGCTCTCGCGCACGCCAGACGCGCTGCTGCTCGCGGCCACGGACGATTTCCGCGCCGCGCTCGATCGCAACGGCGCGCTGCGCCTGGACCGCCGCGTGTTCTCGCCGAAGCTCGTGGAGCGCTTCGAGCAGGTCCGCAAGGGCCGCTGATGGACGCCGCGCCGATCGACGTCGCGCGCGCAGCGGAGCGGCTCGCGCCGTACGCGGCTCCGACGCCGCTCGTGCAGTCGCTGCTGCTCTCGCGCGAGCTCGATTGCGAGCTGTGGGTGAAGAACGAGACCGTCTCGCCGATCGCGTCCTTCAAATGGCGCGGTGCACTGAACGCCATCCTCGGATCTCATGCGCCTGTGGTGACGTCATCGACCGTCAATCACGGACAAGGCGTGGCCTGGGCGGCGCGCGTCGCCGGCGTGGCGGCGCACGTGTTCCTCCCGCGCGGCGCGAACCCGATCAAGCGCGCCAAGATCGAGCTCCTCGGCGCGACGATTCATGACGCTGGCGACGATCTCGATGACGCGAAAGCCCAGGCACTCGCGTTTGCACGTGGTCAGGGTCTCCGCTTCATCGACGACGGCGAGAGCGCGGCAGTGATCGCAGGCGCCGGCACCGTGGGATTCGAGATCGCGCGGCAACTGCGCGACATCGACGTCGTGTACGTGCCGATGGGCAGCGGCTCGCTCGCCTCCGGCG
The DNA here is from genome assembly GCA_035526885.1 of Thermoanaerobaculia bacterium. Lineage (GTDB taxonomy): Bacteria > Acidobacteriota > Thermoanaerobaculia > Gp7-AA8 > Gp7-AA8 > QHVT01. The sequence goes on from DATLBM010000375.1 coordinate 1,983, forward strand.
TCGCCATGGCCATGCCCGGCGCGCGCGTGATCGCGGTGCAGGCCAAAGGCTCGCCGGCCATGGTGGAGAGCTTTCACGCGCGCCGCGCGATCGAGCGTCCGATCGACACGATCGCGGACGGCCTGGTGTGCCGCGTGCCCGCACAGCTCGCGCTCGACGCTCTGATCGCGCACGTTGCGGACGCGGTCACGTGCTCAGACGAAGAACTGCTCACCGCCGCCCGCCGCATGATCCTCGGCGCACACATCCTCGTCGAGCCGAGCGGCGCCGCGGGCCTCGCCGCCGCGCTGCGCGACGACGTGCGCGGCAAGCGCGTGGTGGTGATCGCGACCGGCTCGAACATCACGGCCGAGGTGTTCGCTAAACTGCACGCGTGATCCTGCTTCTCGGCGATCCGCGGCTCCGCGAGCGCTCTCACGAAGTCACGCAGTTTGATGCGAGCGCGTTCGCCGAGCTGGCGTCGGCGCTTGATGCCTTCCGCAAGCAGCACGGCTTCGGCCGCGCCATCTCCGCGCCGCAGATCGGCATCCCGCAGCGCTTCATCGCCGTGAACCTGGGGCGCGGTACGTTCTTCGTCGTCAACCCGGTCGTGACGTGGCGCAGCGGGGAGACGTTCACGATGTGGGACGACTGCATGAGCTTTCCCGACCTGCTCGTGCGCGTGCCGCGCTTTCGCTCGCTGTCGCTGCGCTA
>DATLBM010000376.1:0-10143 GCA_035526885.1 Thermoanaerobaculia bacterium
GGAGGACGGTCGAAGGACCTTCGACTGCTCCGTGCGCGCTGGAAGGTCCTTCGACTCCGCTGCGCTTCGCTCAGGATGACACTGACGGCCCGTGTCATCCTGAGCCGCCGCAGCGAAGCGGAGGACGGTCGAAGGACCTTCCCCTGCGCCGTGGCGCGGTAGAAGGTCCTTCAACTCCGCTGCGCTCCGCTCACAACGACACGTCGAGTAGCTGCTCCAGCAATCGGTGCAGCTCCTCGGGCGGGACGATCAGCTTGCGTTTGTCGAGATCGAGCCAGCCGCCGTGGCTGGTGACGCGCGCGGCCTGCTTGCCGTCTTCGCGATAGAACTCGTTGACCAGGACGAAGCGGCCGTCGTCGCGGATCTCGCGCGCGGACAGCGTCACGCGCACTTTCTCGAGCAGGCGCAGCTCGCGAAAGTATTCGAGCTCGTCGCGCAGGATCACGGGACCGATGCGGCGCGTGTCGAACTCGCGCATGGAGAAGCCGTTGGCCTCGAAGAAGAACATGCGCACGTCCGCGGACGCGTCGAGATACGCCGTGTTGCGCATGTGGCCGTTGAAGTCCATGTCGCCCCAGCGGGCGTAGAGTATCTTTTCGAACATCTCCGTAAGTACACCCTTGCTGCCTTCCAGAATCGTGCTAATGTGCAGGCATCGTCGCGGGACCGGTCCCGGCGTCCAAAACAATTCAGGAGACCCTATATGCACGTCGGATCTGGCGGCAAGGGAGTCATTGCGCTCGCACTTGCAGCAGCCGTACTGATGTCGTGGACGAATCCGGTCCGGGCGGAGGAACCGCCCGCCGAAGAGCCGCCCATGACGTTTGAAACCACTCACACCTACGCCGTTGCCGCGAGCGGTATCGGGAACACGGCCAGCGAGCGCGTCGTGCGCACGTTCCAGAAGCCGGTGCGCACGGTGAAGCTGACCATCGTCGGCGGCCAGGCCGACGACATCGGCTACGTCGGCAGCAAGCTCGTGACCTCCATCCTGCCGTCGTGCGCGGGCGTCGGTGCCGTCACCGGCCCGGTCGACGTCAGCGATCAGGTGACGATCGACGGCAACAACGTGTCTTTCACGCTGGTCGCGCAGGAGAACTGCTGCTGCAGGACGGGCTGGGGCTCGGCTACCGAAGCGGGCCGCGCCGATGCGCGCTTCCTGTGGGAAGTGACGTTCACGAATGACAAGACCGCGCGCATCACCGCCACGACGCCGATCATTCCGGATGCGTCGCGAGTGAGCGCGGGCTGCGTGCAGTACCGCTCCGATCTCACCGGCACGGTGCTGAAGAGCGGACAGCCGCTGGCCGGCGTGCCGCTGCAGTTCCGCTCGAACCGCGACGGCGCGGACACGTTCACGCAGCCCATGGCGCCGACGAATGCCAGCGGCGTGGCCTCGGGGCAGATCAAGACGCGCAAGCAGGGAACGGCCACGATCACCGCCGCGAACAGCGACGTCTCGACGACGTCGCCCGCGTCGATCTCGTTCACCCGCGCGCAGTACGAAACGCCGTTCCGCTACACCGGCTACTACATCCCCTCCGAGAGCGAGGCGCACGGCGGGTCCGTCCGCGCCTGCGGCCTCGATCGCGATTATCCGGTCGACTTTCTGTTCGGCCGCGGCGTGACGATGCAGGGCACGGGACAGACCAGCGACGGCCGCTACATCCAGGCCGATTACGCGCGAAACACCGCCGAGCACCTCACCGGCATGGACCGCTGCTTCCGCTACGTGGAATGCGCGTACGGCGCGTCCGGACGCTGTGTCGTGGCCGACCAGAGCATCGCCGTGGATCGCTCCATCATCCCGCTGGGCGCCAACCTCGAGCTCCAGGGCTACGGCGCGCGCCGGGCCGACGACACCGGCGGCGCCATCACCGGCTATCACATCGATCTCTTCCTCGGCGCCGGGCGCGCGGTCCTGCAGGGCCACACGCTGCGCGAGGGAACCATTACCTACGTGAGCGGAGGTGGATCATGCAACTGATGCGAATCCTGACGTTGATCGCGATCCTCGCGTCGCTGCCGCTCTTCGCCGCCGTGCCCATGGTGGTCACGGACGGCCAGACCATCTGGCTCGAGGAAGGCGCGCATAAGCGCGTCGTCATCACGGATCCGCTCGGCGCATCGCTGCCGTCGTGGTTCGGCGATCGCATCGCGTACTCGCGCGTGCGCACCGACGACCGCGGAATGCCGCACACGGAGATCGTCGTGCTCAAAGAGAGCGGCGACGCCGTGCGCGTCATCGCCGTGCCGGAAGACACGGGCATCAACGGACTCGTGCAGCTCGGCTGGCGCGATGCGAAGCGCGTCTTCATCGAGGGCCACGTGAATCCCTCGGTGTCGCTCTATCTCGAATGGAACACGGATTCCGGCGAGCTCACGTTCGAGCGTCCGGGAACGCAGTTCGCCGTTTCGCCGGATGGGCGTTCGCTCGCGCAGCGCTCGCACGTGCCGATGGGCGCGCCGGATGACGCCGGTCTCGAAGTGGATGGCCATCTCGTCTACGGCAGAGACGAGCAGCTGCACAACTTTCTCGGTGCACCCGTGTGGTCGGCGGACAGCCGCCGCCTGGCGGTGCTGGACGACGTGGGCGGCGCGACGTACGTCGTCTCGTTCGACGCGAAGAACGCGAAGGCGGAGCGTCAGCGCGTGGTGCTCGACGACAGCCGCGCCACGATCGAGTGGAACGGCGACGCGATCGTCGTGCGTACGCCGGCGAGAGTCGTGAAGATCAGGCAGTAGCTTTCGAAAAGAGGGGCGGCGGACCCAGAGTCCGCCGCTCCACCGCTACGCGATCGGCTCGCGGCGCAGGGGCTCGATCAGGTTCACCAGCCCTTCGTACATGCGCTCGTCGATGTCCGGCTCGATCTCGCGCACGAGCGGGATGAGCTTCTGCACGTGCTGCAGCACCGTGAGCGTCGCGCCCCACAGCGGTTCGGCGTTCGAGCGCTCGAAAGTCTGGAAGGGAAAGCGGCGGCCGAACGTCTCCGCGTCGGTGCTCTGAAGGTTCTGCACGGCGTGATCGAGCGACCAGCGGACTTTCGGCGCGAGGTCGTTCGGTGCGTGTCCGCGTCCGCGCCGTGACGCCACCTCGGCGATGCGATCGAGCGCGCGGCACACGGCGCGCAGCTCCTGCTCGATCGGCGCATGGCGCGGATCGCCCGCGCTGATGTCGGAGAAGGGGACGAGCAGCTTCTCCAGGCGGCGGCGCACGTCTCCGTCGAGCTTCTGGATGATCCAGGCGATGGGCGGGACGTGGCGCATGCGCTCGTTTCCCGGCCACTGTTCGAGCAGTGTCGGGCGCGGGGCCGGATCGTGGCTCGGCGCGGTCGGTTCTTCAGTTGCCAGCATCAGGTTTGTTTGTTAGGGTCACGCCGCATGAGCGCGGACCCGACTCAATTCGAAGAGCCCATCAATGTGATCCGTCGCCGGATCGAAGAGCTCTCTGCGATGGATTCCCCCGAGGATTCGGCGCCCGCGCGTGAAGCCGAGATCGCCGAGCTCCGCCAGAAGCTTACCAAAGTATCGAATGAAATCTATTCGAACCTCACGCCGTGGCAGAAGACGCTCGTCGCGCGTCATCCGCAGCGGCCGTACACGCTCGACTTCATCGCCGCGCTGATCGAGGACTGGTCGGAGATCCACGGCGACCGCAAGTTCGCCGATGATCCCGCCATCGTGGCCGGCTTCGGCCGCTTCCGCGGCACGCCCGTTTGCGTGGTCGGACATCAGAAGGGCCGCAACACGAAGGAAAAAGTCATCCGCAACTTCGGGCAGCCGAAGCCGGAAGGATTTCGCAAGGCGCTGCGGGTGATGAAGCTCGCGGAGAAGTTCCGCCTGCCCATCCTGACCTTCATCGACACGCAGGGCGCGTATCCCGGCGTCGGCGCGGAAGAGCGCGGGCAGGCGGAGGCCATCGCCGTGAACCTGCGGGAAATGGCGGCGCTGGAAGTGCCGGTGATCATCACCGTGATCGGCGAAGGCGGCAGCGGCGGCGCCCTGGCCCTCGGCGTCGGCGATCGCGTGCTGATGCTCGAGCACGCGGTGTACTCGGTGATCTCGCCGGAAGGCTGCGCGGCGATTCTCTGGAAGAACCCCGCCGCCGCGCCGGACGCCGCAGCGGCGATGAAGATCACCGCGCAGGACCTGAAGAAGCTGGGCATCATCGACGAGATCGTCCCCGAGCCCGCCGGCGGCGCACACGCCGACGCGACCGCGGCCGCGGACCTCCTCGCGCCGGTGCTCGACCGCGCGGTGAAGGAGCTGATGAAGCTCAAGCCGCCGCAGCTCCTCGATGAGCGATACAAGAAGTTCAGGAAGATGGGAGTCTACGAACGGTAACGATGAACGATGAGAGATGAGCGATGAGCAAAGCTCTCGCCCTCGGTTCATCGCTCATCTCTCATCACTCATCGCTCGTCTCTACGCTGCGTGGAATGCGCTACTCTGATCGTGCGTGCTTCACGACTCCTGGACTCTCCTCGATCCTCCTCCTGACAATCCGCGGCTTCCCATCGCGAACGAAAAACTGCGCGCGCTGCTGGTGCGCCGCGGCGTGGAGGATGAGGAGTCGTTCCGGCGCTTCGTGACTCCGGTCATCGGCGATCTGCACGATCCCTCCGCGATCCACGGGATGGATCACGCGTGCGAGCGCATCGCGCGCGCGGTGCGCGACGGCGAGGGCATCGTCATCTACGGCGATTATGACGTCGATGGCGTCACCTCCATCGTCATGCTCCAGACCGTGCTCCGCTTCCTCGGCGCGGACGCGGGCTTCGTCGTCCCGCACCGGCTCGTGGACGGCTACGGCCTCAAGATGGAAGTGCTCGACCGCGTACTTTCCGAGAGAAATGTGCGGCTGGTCATCACCGTCGACTGCGGGATCACCAGCGTCGAGCCCGTGCGTCACGCCATCGAGCGCGGCATCGACGTCATCATCACGGATCATCATCTGCCGCCCGGCACGCTGCCCGAAGCGGCGGCGGTGCTCAATCCGAAGCAGCCGGGGTGCACGTATCCGTTCAAGGATCTGGCGGGCGTCGGGGTGGCGTTCAAACTCTGCTGCGAGTTGATCCGCCGCAGCGGCAAGAAGCTGTCGATCGAGTCGCTGCTGAAGATCGCGGCGATCGGCACGGTGGCCGACGTCGCGCCGCTCGTCGGAGAGAATCGCACCATCACCTCCCTCGGTCTGGCCGGACTGGCGGAGGTGCGCAACCCCGGACTGCGCGCCCTCCTGAAACGGCTCGGACTGGCCGGACGCGCTCTACGATCGGTGGATGTGGGCTTCAAGATCGGTCCGCGCATCAACGCCGCGGGACGGCTCGCCTCCGCGAACACGGCCATCGATCTCTTCGCCGCCGTCGATGAACAGGCGGCGTGGCAGATCTGCGCGGAGCTCGATCGCATGAACGCCGAACGCCAGGCCATCGAACTGCAGGTGCGCGCGGCGGCCGAGGCGCAGATCGAGGGAGGGGAGCGCGTGCTGATCCTGGCGGGCGAGGAGTGGCATCGCGGCGTCCTCGGACTCACGGCCGGCCGCATCGCGCAGCGCTACCACCGCCCGACGCTGGTCATGACGATCGAAGGCGAACAATGCGTGGGCTCCGGCCGCAGCATCCCGACCATCGATCTGCATTCCGCGCTGGATGAGGTGAGCGATCTCTTCACGCATTTCGGCGGACACGAATTCGCGTGCGGCTTCTCTTTGCCGCTCGCGAACCTGGCCGCGTTGCGCGCGCGCCTGCACGAACGCTTCGCGGGCGTGGACGCCTCGCTGTTCCGCAAAGAAGCGCGCGTCGACGCCACGTTGACTCTTGGCGAGATCGACGAGGAGTTCATCGCGGGCCACGAGATGCTGCAGCCGTTCGGCGCGGGCAACGCCCAGCCGGTTTTCCTGCTGCGCGACGTCACCATCACCGGCACGCGCACCTTCGCCGAGGACTGCATTGAGCTGTCGATCGAAGACGGGACGGGCTGCGCCACCGCCGTGCTCTGGCCGAGCGCGAAGCAGCTCGCGCCGCTGCCCCCGCGCTGCAATCTGCTCGCGAAGCTGGAGCCTGACCGGTTCCGCGGCTTCCGCCTGGAAATCGTCGACGCCTCATAGGACCCATAGGTCCCATAGGTCGTATAGGTCCTAACGCATCTGCAGCGCCGGCTTCACGTATCCGCGGTGGCACGTCGTGCAGTTCACGCTGGCCTCCTCGGTGTTGATCTCCGTGAGCTTCTGCAGGTGATCGTTGATCATGCGCACCATGAGGATCATCTCGCGCGCGGCGCGCTTGGGACGCTTCTCATCGGTTTCCCAGCGGTCCTCGACGTGGCAGTAGTCGCAGCTGACGCCGAGGGACTGGCGATAGCCGGTGTCCATGATGCGGAGGAAGCGGTCCGCGGGGACGTCCTTCATCAACTGAACGTTGCGGAACACTTCGCCGGCGGGCTTCTTGGCGTTGGGTCCGAGGGACTTCAAAAGGTCGGTCACCAGCGGGTTTTCCTTGGGCTGATCCTCGGGGCTGGCACTGGTCGAGAAAAGGATGAGCAGGGCTGTGGCGATGAGCGCGCGGCGCATGGGCGCAATCCTAGCGCGTGCCGAGGAACGAAACAGGGAACGAAGGTGTTACGTCGCAACGACATGCAGCGCACAGTCCGAGTTCTGCGCATCGCGCTGCCGCTTCTTTTTCTCGCGTTCGTGGCCGTCATCGCGCTGAACTGGAATCGCGCCGCGGGACGCAAGGCCAGCAAACCCGCCGAGCCCGTGACGTCCGACATCCGCCGCGACGACAAGCCCATCGCGGGCTCGACGGCGTTCGAAGACGTGCAGACCATCGGCGGGCGAGTGGTCTCGCGCATCAGCGCCGCGCGCGTCGTCGCGTTCCAGTCGGGATGGACCACGCTCGAAGGCGTGAAGCTCACGCTCTTCCGCGAGAACGGACTGACCTACGAGCTCGGATGTCCGCAGGCGCAGTTCAACTCGCAGACGAAGGAAGCGGAGGCGAAAGGCGGCGTGCGCGTGTCGTCGAGCGACGGCGTGGAGATCGTCACGGCCGAAATCCGATACGACGGCGCGCGGCTCACCAATCAGATCCCCGTGCAGTTCCGCATCGACCGCTGGCAGGGGAGAGCGGGCGCGCTCGATCTGGACGTGCAGGGCGAGACGCTGAAGCTCTTCAAAGGCGTCGAGGCCATGATGGGCGTCGTCAATCCGGGCGAGCTGCCGCTGACCATCCGCGCCACCGAAAGCGTGTTCCGGCGGCAGGACAACACGACCGAGTGGACGGAGAACGTGGTCATGGACCGCGGTCCGGAGCGGGTCAGCTCCGATCGCATGTTCGGCCGTTTCACGCAGGATCGCCGTCAGCTCATCGGGCTGGAAGGCAACGGCAACGTGAACATCATCACCGCCGCCAACACCGCGCCCGGTGAAGACTTCGGCGGCCGCAAACACATCACCTGCGATCACTACCACACCGAGCCGGCGCCGGACGGCAGCATCAACGCCATCATCGCCACCGCCAACACGCCCGCGGTCGTGCACGCGGTGCTCGACGGTCCGCCCACGCGCGACATCGTGGCGCGCTCGCTGCGCATCAACCTCACGAACAAAGTCGTGAGCGAGATCAAGGCGGAGTGGCAGGTGGTGATGAAGGAGCTCGGCGCGGAGCCCCGGACGATTCAGGCCGAGCACGTGACGGTGTCCTTCGATCCGAACAGCCGCAAGGCGCGCGCGGCGTATCTCGAAGGCGACTTCCGCTACACCGATCCGAAGAACACCGCCTCGGCATTCCGCGCGAACTACGACATCATCGGCGACAAGATCAGCCTCACGACCGATCCGGGGTATCAGGCCACGGTCATCGCGGACGGCCAGACGCTGAAGGCGAAACAGATCGAGCTCTCGCCGCGCGCACAGACCGCGCACGCTTTCGGATCCGTGATCGCGGAACTGGTGTCGAAAGGCGGCGGCGCGTCGGCCAGCGCGACCTCGCTCTTTCCCGGCGGCAGCAAACCGGTCTACGTGAACTCGGACGATCTCGTGCTGAGGCAGGCGAACAAGGTCGCGCTCTTCACCGGCCGCGTGCGCGCGTGGCAGGACAACAACACGCTCCTCGCCAGCCAGCTGCAGATGCAGGGCAACGGCGAGACGGTCACCGCCAGCGGCGGCGTGCGCACGCTGCTCTACAACACCGGCGCGGAGGCGCGGAAGACACCCGTGCAGTCGACGAGCGAACAGCTCGTGGCGCGCAAGGCCGACCATCGCATGGACCTCACCGGCAACGTGCACATCGTCGACGAGAGTCGCAGCCTCACCTCCGAAAAAGCGGCGTTCTTCTTCGACGACAAGAACAAGATTCAGCGCATCGAGTCCGAGCAGAACGTCGTCGTCACGGAGTCGGTCACCAAGCGCAAAGGCACGGGCGACAAGGCCATCTATCACGTCGACAAGAAGATGGTGTACGTGATGGGCAAGCCGGCCACGATGTCCGATCCAACGGGCTCGCTGTCCGGACAGCAGATCAGCTTCGATCTCACCCGCAACCGCGTGCAGGTCGTCAGCCCTGAGGGGCAGACGAAGGGGACGTATAAGCACGAGGGTTGAGCGCTTCCGCCGTTCCGCATAGCCATCCGTGCGTGAGCGCCAGGGCGACGTTCCACGCCAGCCAGCCCAGGAAGGCGGGCGTGAGGTGCAGCATCGATCCGTAGCCGACGACGATGTGCACGATCGACGCGGCGGCGAAGGCGATGTTGCCGCCCCACGCCAGCGCGCGCCACAGCCATCCCGCGCCGGCGCGGAATCCCCACTGCGACGCCAGCCAGATGGTCACGCCGTTGGCGATGAGCATCCCGCCGAGGGAGGCGCGGTCGTGGGCGATGAGGGGAGTGAGGTGGGTGAGATGTGAGGCCGTCGTGCGCATGAACTCGAGATCGGTCTTCACGAAAACGCTCGTGCAGCCGATCAGCGAGATCACCATCCCCGCGCCGGTGATGACGACGCCGATCACGATGAAGAGCAGTTGTCCCCACTGACCGCGACGCCACGCCGCCGACTCGTGCCACTCCGCGACGCCCGGCTGCTTCGGCGAAAGCGGCAGGACCATGCACAACAGCGTGAACTGCGTGAGGATCGCGGTCACGAACGCGTGGAACGGATCGAAGTAGCCGAAGCCGAGAAAGAAGAAGAAGCTGAAGAAGCCGATCATCGCTGAGACGATCAGCGTGACGTGCGCCCAGTGCGCGCCGCGGCGGATGCCGTTCCACGCCAGGGCCATGTAGAAGATCCCCACACTCATCATCGTCCCGGCCAACGACACGCGGTCGTGGGCCATGAAGGGGAGCAGGCGAGGGTTGAGCGCTTCGAGCGCGGCGCGCGTGAGTCCGGACATGCGCTCGTCGTACGGCAACACGATGCGCGTGGAGGCGATGAGGATGGCCAAGAGGCCGCCGCTGAACATGGCCACGCCGAGCATGAGGCCCCAGAACCAGGCGCTGCGCGCGGCGTCGAGGGTCAGTGGCTCCGGCGCTCTCTCGGGTGTTCGGCTCAGCGCTTCGTTGCATCGCTTGGCGAGACCCGGTCCGGATTCGAGCAATCCCTTGTCGATGGCAGCGAGGTTCGCGCCGGCGTCCCGGAATGCTCTCGCATCCGCGGGCTCGCGGACATCGCCGGCGATGATGAACGCCTGCGGCTGTTCCTCGCGCTTCCTTCTCACTTCGTCGGGCGTCGCTCCTCGCAGCCACACCACTTCATCCTCGAAGCACTTCACTTGCGGCCGCAGGCGCGCTTTGACTTCGTCATCGCTCGTGCGCACACAGACGTCGATGTTCGCGCTCTCGATGTTCTTCGCGACGCGCTCCACGTTCGCGCGCGTGACCGGCCCCACTTCGATCATCGCGAATCCGAAGCGCTCGAACGCTTTGATGGCATCGCCGTGGGGATCGATCGTCGCCGAGAGCGCCACCGACGCATCCGCCGCCCGCATGTGGCCCAGGAAGTCGATGAACCGCCCTCCGCCCGGCACGCGCGAGACGAACCGCAACGCGCGCACCACCCCCCGCCGCCCGGCCTCGTCGCCGCGCAGAAACACGAGCGGCCGCAGAAAGGTGCGCCAGGACCAGTCGGGCATGGGAGGAATGGTAGCGCGGATGCCG
>DATLBM010000377.1:0-20285 GCA_035526885.1 Thermoanaerobaculia bacterium
CTGGCCACGGCGCGCGTGGCGTTTTACGAAGTGGGCCAGCCGCTGCGGCCGAATGCGATCGTCGACATCACCGGCGTCGCGGAATCCAAGTACGCGGCCATCGCCGAGCACGCGTCGCAGCTCGAGCAGCGCGACTACGTCGCATACGCGCGCGGACTGAATGCCTATCGCGCGATGACCATGCCGCCCGCATGCAAATTCGCGGAGGGCTACTTCGTCATCGAACTGCCGAAGCTGCACACGACGCCGTTCAGCGAAGTGCGCCGCCTGTGCGGCACGCCGCCGGTGATCGAGACGGCGCGCGAGACCCTGCCGGTGAGCGTGGTCATTCGCACGAAGGATCGTCCCGCGCTTTTGCGCGAAGCGATCGACTCGGTGCGCGCCACGAACTATCCATGCGAGATCGTGGTCGTGAACGACGGTGGCGCATCGCCCGACGTCGACGTCACGCTCATCAATCACGCGGTCTCGCGCGGCCGCAGCGAAGCCGGCAACGCCGGCGTGCACGCGGCCTCGAACGCGTACGTCGTCTTCCTCGACGACGACGACCTCTTCTATCCCGAGCATCTCGACACGCTGACGCGCGCCGCGCAGTCGCAGCACGCGGCGTGGTACTCCGACGCGATCTCCGCGTTCCTGCACATCGGCGAGAGCGGCGCGTACGAGACGCGCTCGCGGCTCCGCCTTTACGCGCAGGACTTCGATCGCGATCTCCTCCGCATCGACAACTACATCCCCCTCCCCTCGGTGCTCATGAAGCGCGAGGCGTTCCTCGACGCCGGCGGCTTCGATCCGCAGTTCGATCTTTTCGAAGACTGGGACCTGTTGCTGCGGCTGGCCAAGCGCGGCGATTTTCTGCGCGTGCCGCGCGTGACGTGCGAGGTCCGCCATTTCGAAGGCGGCACGTCCGTGATCCTCGCCGCGCCGGAAGGCTCGGACGAGTTCCGCGCGGCGAAGCTGCGCGTGTGGGAAAAGCACGGCATCGGCGCGGAAGCGTTCGCGCGCGCGTTCGAGAAGCAGAAGCGCCGCATGACCGAGGTCCACACGCATGCCGCGACGGCCCTCGGCGAGTCGGATTCTCTGCGCCACGACATCGATCGCCTCACGCGCGAGCTGGCGCGGCTGCAATCCGAGAAAGACGCCGTCCTCGGACAGAATGCCGAGGCCCAGAACACGATCAACGCTTACGCGCTGCGGCACCGCGAGCTCGAGGCCACCGCGCACTCGCTCAGCGCCATCGCCAGCGACTATCACAACAAGACCATTCAGGCCGAGCGCCTCACGCGCGAGAACGATTCGCTGCGCGGCGTCAACGCCACGGCCCATCAGGAGCTCGAGCGCACGCGCGTCGAGATCGCACGCCTCAATGGCCTGCTGGAGATGATCTATCGCTCGCGGACGTGGAAGCTGCACACGACGCTCGAGAAAATCCGAGGACGCGGATGAGCCGCGTCATGCTCGTCTGTCCCGAGCCGCTGGGACACGGCCAGCCCGCGGGCATCGGCATCCGCTTCACCGAGATCGCGCGCGTGCTCGTCGCCGACGGCCACGCGCTGACCGTGCTCTCCCCCGACGCCGGTGAGATCGCGGGCTGCACCTCGGACTACATCAATCCCGAGGCGCTGCTCGCGACCAGCGAAGCCAGCGATGTGGCGGTGGTGCAGGGACACGTCGCCAACGCATTTTTTCTGCAGGCCGCGCCCGTTCCGACGGTCGTCGATCTGTACGACCCGTACATCATCGAGAACCTGCACTACTACGAGGAGCGCGGCGCGGAGGTCTTTCAGCACGATCACTTCACGCTGATGAACTCCCTCGCTCGCGGCGATTTCTTTCTCTGCGCCTCGGAAGCGCAGCGGATGTTCTACCTCGGCGCGCTGCTCGCGACGGGAAGATTGAACCCGGCGGTGTTCGAAGCGGACCCCGAGCTACGAACGCTGATCGACATTGCGCCCTTTGGTGTGCCAAACGTAGGGCGGGCTTCAGCCCGCCCCGGACGGGCTGAAGCCCGTCCTACGTTGAACATCCTCTTCGGCGGGATCTACGACTGGTACGACCCCATGCTGGCCATCGAAGCGACGCGCCTAGTCGACGACGCCACGCTCACCTTCACCCACCATCCCAACCCCGATATCACGCCGCAGGGCAAGCTCGCCGAGGCCATGGAGCACGTGCGGAAGCAGGGATATCGGCACGTGCGCTTCGAGCCGTGGGCGCCGTACGAACAGCGGGCCGAGTTCTTCGCAAAGTTCGATCTCGCGCTGCTCACTTTCCCGCGCTCGCTCGAGACCGATCTGGCCATGCGCACGCGCGTATACGACTACCTCTGGTGCGGTCTGCCCATCGTCACCAGCTCCGCGCCGGGCACCGACGAGATCATCCTGAAATACAACGCCGGCGTGGTCCTGCACGAAGACACGCCGCAGGCGTTCGCTGATGCAATCCGAAGAGCGCCGCGCAACGGAGACTTTCAGCGCTTCATCGACGAGCATCAGTGGAGCGAGACCCTCGCGCCGCTGCGCGCGTTCGTGCGCGCGCCGCGCATCGAGAAAACGAAAGACGCATTCGCCATGCGCCCGACCATCCCCGAGCGTCCCGTGTCCATCCTCCGCCGGCTGAAGCGGCGGCTGCGCGCATGACCACGACCGAGATCATCATCGTCAACTGGAACAACCGCCGCGAGACGCTGGAGTGCCTCGCCGCGGTCGAAGCGCAGCTGCGCGACGGCGCGTCGATCACCGTCGTCGACAACGGCTCCAACGACGGCAGCGCCACCGCGATCGCCTCGAAGCATCCGAAGGCGAAGCTCTTCGCGCTGAAAGAGAATCGCGGCTTCACCGGGGGCCTCGCCGCCGCGCTCGCGGGCTCGACCGCCGATCAGGTCATCTTCCTCAACAACGACGCCGTGCCCGAAGCGGGCTGGCTCGACGCGTTCGTCGACGCGATGACCGGCGCGGCCGGCGACGTCATCGCCATCGGCGGAAAGATCGTCGATCCGACCGGCACGAAGATCGACTTCATCGGCGGCGCGATGACCTTCGACGGCCATGCCTTCCAGAACGGCTTTCGCTATCCCGTCGGCTCGCGCGAAGAGCCCAGGTCCGGCGACGAGATCCTCTTCGCCTGCGGCGGCAACATGATCGCCCGCCGCGCCGCGCTGATGGACCTCGGCGCATTCGACGACGACTTCTTTGCCTACCTCGAAGACGTCGACTTCGGATGGCGCGCGTGGCTCAGCGGCTTCCGCATCGTCTTCGAGCCGCGCGCGTGCGTGCGTCACGCCGCCAGCACCACCAGCAACCGCCTCGGCGACTTCGAGCGCGGCGTGCTCTTCGAGCGCAACGCCCTGCAGACCGCCATCAAGAACTACGAGGACCTCGGCGCGTCCGCATCGTCCGTGCTCTTCGCCTATCTGCATCGCCTGCATCACTACGCCACGACGCGCAATCCGCGCGCGGACGAGCTCACGCGCCGTTTCGGCGCGCCTCGCAGGAAAAAGCGAACGTGGCCCAAGCCGCCGCTGGCCGCGATCGATGATCCGCTCACGGCCATGCAGTTCCGCGCCTTCGACTGGATCGTGAAGAACGACGCGCGACTGGCGAAGAAACGCCGCGACGTGCAGCAGCGCCGCAAACGCAGCGACCGCGAGATCTTCGAGCGCTTCCCGCTGCAGTTCGTGGCCACGTATCCCGGCGACGGGCAACTGATGTCGTCCGCGCTTTTTCAGCTGCTGCGCCCCGCGCTTCCGTCGGAAGACAAATCGCTCGAGGAGATCATGCGGCCGTGAAGTGGCCGCGGCGCTTCCTCGTGCGCGGCGTGTTCTGGCGGCACCTCCTGCGCTCCGCCGTGCTGAACGTTCCGTACTGGCTCGAGCCGGTCATCCTCGCGTTCTGGGCGCTGCTGTTTCTGTTGTGGGGTCCGGGCCGCCGCGGCGTGATGAAGAACCTCTCGGCCATCCTTCCCGGCTCGTCCGCGCTGATGAACTTCTTTCGCGTCTATCGCGTGATGTGGAACTTCGCGTGGACGATCGACGACAACGTGCGCTTCAAGGAACTGCACGTCGTGCCGGACTGGGAGTTCGTCGGGCGCGAGCACTTCGACCGTCTCGTGAATGAGCCGGGCGGCGCGATCATCCTCACCGCGCACATGGGCAGCTACGACCTCGGCGCGCATCTCTTCGCGCAGACGTCCAACCGCCGCATCGTGATGGTGCGCGCGCCGGAGATCGACCCCGAAACGCACCGCTTCGAGGAAACGCACGCCGGACGCACGCCGCTGCAGATCGACTTCAGCTCGCGTGCCTCCGATCTGGCCATCGATCTCCTGCACGCGCTGCAGCGCGGCGAGATCATCGCCGTTCAGGGCGATCGCGTGACGCCGGGCATCTCCTCGCTGCGCACCACCTTCTTCGGAAAACCGACTGCGCTCCCCTCGGGACCGTTCGCGCTGTCGATGGCCGCGCGTGTGCCGATCTATCCACTCTTCATCGCGCGGCTGGGCCGGCGGCGCTACCGCCTCGTGGTCGGCGAGCCGTTCGACGTGCGCCGCACGCGCGACCGCGCGGAGGCATTCGACGCCGCGATGTCGCGCTGGACGCGAGAGCTCGAGAGCGTCGTGCGCGACGCATGGTTCCAGTGGTACACGTTCGAGCCGTTCGGGGAGGAGCGGGCGGCGTGAAGATCGTGCGCGGACGCGCGGACGCGCGATGGCTGCCCTCGCGATTCAACTTCGCCCTCTTTCGTCTGCTGGCGTTCTCGATGATGCGCGTCGCCGCTCCCGAACACCGCGACGTGTCCCTGATCATCGACCGCAATCAGAACAACCTGGAGAGCCATCTCGTGGGCCTGTGGACGACGCTCACCGTCACCTGCTGGCTGGCCGGGACGCTGTTCGCGTCGTGGCCCGTGCCGCTCGCGCTCGTCGTTGCGTTTCCGCTGGCCATCAATTGCCTGTCGTTTCCGGTCGTGGCCATGCTGGCGGCGCGTCGCGGCGCCACCAACGTCGGCCTGAACTCCGTCATGATCATGACGATGCTCATCATCGCCGCGCTCTGTTTTGCGCGCGCACACACGTGGATTCGCTTCGTGGCGTGGCAATTTCTCGGCGGCATCGCGCTGAACGCCATCGCCGCGCCGTTCGCGTATCTGCTGCGCGGCAGCATCGCCGAGATGGACAACGCCGCGGGAGGCATCTCATCCGAGCTCTGATCCTGGGCTTCGCGCTGGCCGCGCCGGTGGCGCTGGTGCTGCTGTGGCCTACCGCGCCGCTGCTGGCCATCGGCGTGCTCGCGCTGTCGCACGCGCTGTTGCTGTATCCCGTGTTCCGTCCGAACGTGCAGTGGTTCGGCCCCGTGATCACGCACTTCGAGACCCTTGAAAAAGAGGTTTGGCTGACGATCGATGACGGGCCGACCGAGGATACGTACGTGGTGCTCGATCTGTTCGATCGCTACGACGTGAAGGCCACGTTCTTCGTGAAAGGCACGCTGGCCGAGGAGTTCCCGGAGGCGGCGCGCGAGATTCTCCGGCGCGGCCACACGCTGGCGAATCACAGCCACACGCATCCATCCGGGAGCTTCTGGTGCTCTCCGCCGCGGCGTCTCGCTCACGAGATCGACGGCTGCAATCGCGCCATCACTTCGATCGCCGGCACGCAGCCGCGCTGGTTCCGCGCGCCGGTGGGGATGAAAAACTTTTTCGTGCACCCCGCGCTCGCGCGCCGCAACATGCGCCTCCTCGGCTGGACCGCGCGCGGCTTCGACGCCGTCCGCTCGGACCCGCGCGAAGTCCTCGGCCGCATCCTCCCCTCCCTCCGCCCCGGCGCGATCATCGTTCTGCACCAGGGCCGCGATCACTCGCTGCGCGTGCTCGAGCACGTGATCGTGGCGCTGCGCGAGCGCGGCTACGCGTTCGTGATTCCGGAGGATGCGCAGCTCAGGGCGGCGTGATGGTGCGCTAGCCGCGATACGCGATCGCATCGGCCACGGCGGCGGTGACGCGATTCACGTGCGCACCGTCGCGCGAGCTCAGGCCCTGACGCTCGCCGGAGGCGGTGGCAAGGACGAGGTGATACGTCGGCTGCTGCGACTTGAACCATGCCATGCCCGCGATCAAGAGTAGCATCGCGAAGATGAGGGGCCCGCCCGCACCACCGCGGCTGTCCTGCGCGAACAGCATGACGATTGCGCCGAAAAGCATCAGCACCCCGAAGATGATCAGCAGCGTCGCGCACCCCCTGCGCGCCGCCGTGTACGCGGTGCGGACCGACGTGATGTTCGCGGTCGAGTAAGTGGTTCCGTGAATCACCACGCGCGTGTTGCTGACATAGACACCGTTCTCGTTCATGAATGTCTGCTCGGCCACGGACGATCCTCCGTACCGGGAAGACACGCGGACGCGAAGTTTGTGGCGTCCTACCGCGTGAACACCGCAAAGTGCGTGTTGTACGGCATGCGTCCCCACAGCGGCCGCACTTCCTGCGAGAAGCCCGCGAACGGCGCCACGAGCTCCTCGCGCGTCGGGTAGTTGATCGACTCCGCGCGCATCCAGTGGAACGTGCGTGCGAGCGAGTCGACCGTGATGTTCATCCGGTAGCGCCACGAGGAATCGCGCAGCGGCTGGCGGATGATCACCGCGCCGCCGCGAGGCACCGCGTTCGCGGCGTTGGCGAGGATCTTCTGCTGCGACTCCGAATCGAAGTAATGGAGGATGTCCAGGATCACCACGTTGTGATTTTCCGGAATCGGTCCGCGCGCGTCGGCGACGAGAAAATCGACACCGCGATAGCGACGCGCCGCGATTCGCGCCAGCTCGATCTTGCGCTCGTCGAAGTCGACGCCGATGATCGGCGACGCGTAGCCGTGCTCGCGCAGATAGAACGCCAGCAGGCCCACGCCGCAACCCAGGTCGACGAGCGGATGATCGCGCCCGCGCAACGCTTCGAGCGCCGCGCTGTACGCGGGATCGGTGCGCACCTTCCAGCGAACGTAGCCCTGCAGCGCGCGCCTCTCGTACAGCGACGCGAGCCGGTTCGAAAGCGCGGTCTCCTTCACGCCGTGAGGTGCTCGATGAGCGTCATCAGGTCGGGCAGATTGAAGGGCTTGGGCAGGATCGCCGCCACGCCCATCTGCAGCAGCGCCTCGGGTTGCACGCCGAGGTGTGCGGACACGACGACGACGGGGATGCGGCCGAGGTGGCCGGTTTCGCGGAGACGCTGCAGAAAGTCCCAGCCGTTGACGCCCGGCATGGCCAGGTCGAGCAGGACGATGTCCGGATTGTGAATGGAAAGGGCGCGATGACCCTCGCCGCCGTCGCCCGCGAGCAGCACCTGGAATCCGTGCTGCCGCAGCGCGGCCGCGAGCATGCCGCGGATGGGCAGGTCGTCGTCGATGACCAGGACGCGCTTTCGCACGACGTCGCTGACCCGCCTGTCCTTCACTGCGCTCTGCTCGCTTCCGACGTTCATGCGTGCCGCATTCTACCGACGGATGAGAGCGGCTTGCAGGACGTGAGCCATCAAAACAGGTCGCTGTCGCCCCACGCGTAAAAAAGATCGGCTCGCATTTTTTCGACGACGTCCGTCCACGTGAAAGGCACGCACATGACGGAGAGGTCCTGCGGCTCGGGACGCGTTACGAAGCCGAGCCGTCGCAGCGCTTCGTCGAAGAAAACGGGACGCGGCGGGAACCATGCCTCGATCGCGGCGACGGGATACGCGGGCACGACGTGGCGCAGCGCGACCTCCATGGCCTCGAGATCGTTCGGATCGAAGAGCGCATCGCCCCACGCGAAGCGATCGTCGCGGATGCGGAAGACGATCCAGCCGACCAGGCGGCGCCACTTGCGGATGGCGATCACGTGATACTTCGTGTCCGGACACTCGAGGTAGCGCCAGCGCACGTACGCGGCGTCGCGGCGCACGAGGAAGCGGTACGCATCGGCGCAGCGCGCGAAGAGCGCGTCCCACTCGGGCGTCGTTTCGCGCACGATCTCCAGCTGAAAACCGCGCAGCCAGCGCGCGTACCTGCCGATGCCGTGCGGCCGCGGCGCGACGCGATACGTCACCGGCTCCACGCGATCGCTGCGCAGATAGCGCAGCGAGATCTTCTGGATGTTGCCGGCGTTGAAGCCGTAGTTGAACGCGATCCGTCCCTCGCAGAAGCGCGCGTAGAAGTCGAGCGCCGTGCGGCCGATGATCGACGTCGGACCGCGCCCGATGTGGCGCACCGAGACGTCCGTCATCGTGTCGCCGATCTGGTGCGCGAGCACGTCGCGTCCGTACGCGAAGAAGGGCACGGCGTAGCCGGCGTAATGCGCGACGAGCTTCCCGTCATCGAACGAGAGGCTGATGCGATCGTTGCCGAACGGATTGCGGCGGTACTTCCACTCGAAGTGCGCGAGCGAGCGCGGCGCGTGCGGGAAAGCGCGCGCGAAAAGGTCCAGGATCTGTGCTTCGTCGCCGGGCGCGCAGGCCCGCGTTTCAACGGGCATGCGTCGGTTCCACGGAGCGGATGGCCCGCGAGTGCACCGCGCTGCCCGAGCGCCGCCGCGCCACGATGCGGATCGAGCCCGTGCTGACGATGGCCGGATCGGGCATCAGTCGCAGGACCATGCGCGCCAACGGCCCGAGGATCGGATGATGCGCCGCCAGCCAGTGCCGCAGGAACTTGTGATCGCGATATTCGAAGTCGGGACCGATGTCGATGATCTCGAATCCGGAATGCTCGAGCAGCTCGATGACCGCGGATCGCGAGTAGAGGATCAGATGCGTCCGGAAGTTCTGAGCCATGCGCTCGCGCTCGGAGAACAGATAGATGAGCCCCTCCGTGTCGAACGTCGACAGGAACAGCACGCCGCCGGGCTTGATCAGGTCCTTGATGCGCGCCAGTGCGTCGTGCGGCTCGGCGATGTTCTCGAAGACGTGAAAGAGCGTCAGCGCGTCGAAGGCGGGGCCGACGTTGACGAACGACGACAGCGAGGCGCAGTACACCTCCAGTCCGCGCGCGCGTGCGTGTCGCGCGGCGGCGGAGGCGGGATCGATGCCGACGTATTCGTAGTCCTGCGCGGCGAGCATGCCGAAGCTGCCGTCGCGCACTCCCACTTCGAGCACGCGCGCGCGCGACGGGAGTTGCCGGCGCACCCAGTGAAAGCGGCGCTGGCTGGTGCGCTCGCGCGCGGGCGGCGAATGCGTTTCGTACGTCGGCGTCGCGGGCATGTCGTGTCCGCGCAGCACGCGGCGCACGGGATGCGTTCCCTCATCGTCGGCGAATTGGTTCAGGTAGCGGCATTTGCAGCGCCGGCACGCGCGCACGACGTTCCCCGGGATCTGCGCGCACGTCCACACCTCGGGCGAGAAGCACACCGGACAGCGCCGCGCCGCGCGATACGCATGCCGTCGATTGGCGATGCGGATCTTCAGCGCGGGAATCACGCCGCCGCACGGACCGAACGAGCGCGCACGCTCCCCGGCATGCACGACCAGATGTTCGATGCGGAAGCCGTACTTGTTCGCGAGATACGCCAGCTCCAGCTCGCACCCGCCGTCACTCAGCTTCGATTCTCCGACGACGATCTTCGCGGCCGTGTTGGAGAACGCCGCCAGTTGAATGGTGCGGTCGGGAAGCAGCGGAACGAGCAGCCAGCGCAGCGCGCGCGGCCCCTCGAATTCCGTGCGCGTCGAGGCGAAGGCCACTTCGCACGTGCCGGCTTCGATCATGGCCATGGCATCGCCGATCGCGGTGACGGGATACGGCAGGCACGGATCGGCGATGACGATGACGCGGCCCCTGGCATCGCTCACGCCGCGCCGCAGCGCCGGCCCGAAATCCTCCCCCTCGGGCGCGAGCACTTCGAACGTGAGGCCGGTGCGCTCGAGATACGCCTCGAGCGCGGCCAGATCGGCGCTGACGCCCGGCCGCCGCGGCACCACGACCGACACGCTGGTCGACGTCATGGCCTGATTTTATAGCGGAGGTAAAGCGGAGCGCCGTTCAGCGACCGTTTCACCTCGGCCGGCACGTCCTCGGCGAAGCCAAAAAAGCCGGCGGCGGTTTCGAAGGTCGGGAGGGGGGAGGCCTCGGTGATGCAACGTACGGCGGGCTTCAGCCCGCCCACCCCCGGGGGGGACGGGCTGAAGCCCGTCCTACGTTTTTCCGCGCGCTTCAGTACTCTCGCCAGCCAAGGTCCGCACCACTTCTCCAGATACTTCCACTCCGACTCCGCGTAGCGGGCGGCGGCGGCGCCGGAGTCGTGCGACGCGCTCTGGTTGTAGATGTGCCGCACCTTCGCCGCGGGCACGTACGCGATGCGCTTGCGATGCTCGCTCACGCGGCGCAGGAAATCCGTTTCCTCGAAGTAGAGCGGGAAGCGTTCGTCGAAGCCGCCGAGCGCATCAAAGTCCGCGGCGCGCACCGCCATCACCGCGCCGGAGAGCATGCGCACCGGAGTCGTTTCCGTCACCGACCAGAACGCGACGCGTTTGCGAAAGCGGCGTTCATCGCGCTGCTGGCGCCACTTCGCCGATCGCGATGCGAGGACCTGGTCGATCTTCTCGCGCGCGGTGAGGAGATCGCCGGGCGGGAGGTGCCACTGATGCGCGTCGTCCCAATACAACGCGGGGCCGGCGACCGCCGTTTTCGCACCAAGAGCAGCGGCGAGGAGCTCGATCGCGCGCGGCGCGAAGATCACGTCCGGATTCGAGATCACGATCACGTCGCCGGTGCAGGCGCGGCGTCCGTCGTTGATCGCGCCGGCGTATCCGCGATTGGTTTGCGACACGATGAGCACATCGGCCAGATCGCGCAACGCCGCGGCCTCGGATGCATCGCACGAGTTGTCGACGATCACCACTTGCGCGTTCGTCGAAGAACGTGCGCTGCGCACGGCCTCCGCCGCCAGCGCGGCGGAACGGTAGTTGACGACAAGCAGCGAGATCATCGGCGGCCGGTTGCTTCGCCTTGCGGCGCGGTCCGGCCGTCGTCACGCAGCGCGGCTTCGAGCGGCCCAACGCGCATGGCCTCTCCCTCCAGTGCCGAGACTTGCTCCACGCGCGTGCCGAGGTCCCAGCGGTGGTCGACGCCGATCAGGCCGATCTCGAACTTGTCGCCCGTCATCGAGAAGGCGGGACGCACGTCGCGGCGATCGAAGACCGTCATCGCATTCTCGTCGCCCACGTACGCGATGATCGAGTAATCGCCGCGCAGCAGCGGCACGTCGGTCAGTCGCACGGTCACGTCGTAAGACGTGCGGCCGGAGAGCGGCGGGATGCCGTCCGCGTGCGTGCCCACGGCGAAGCATTGCAGATCGTCCGCGGAGCGATGCACTCCGACGATGACGTGGATCGGCTGCCTCGGTGAGTCCGCGTCGATGCGCAGGCGCACGTGAATGTCCTCCCCGCGCGCAAAGCGGTCGCGCGGCGCGCCGGCGCGGTCGCGCACTTCGATCGAGCGGAAGCGCGCCGGCGTGAGCGTTTCGGGAACGCCGTCGCTGGCGGGATGCTCGCGGTCGCGCTCGAGCAGGAACGTCTCGTATTCGTGCACGACGTCGAGCGACGGGCCGTAGCGCATCACGCGTCCGTGATCGAGCCAGAGCGTGCGGCGGCAGATCGACTGCACGTAATACAACGCGTGGGAACAGAAGAGGATGGTCTTGCCGGCCTCCTGGAAGTCGCGGATCTTGTCGATGCACTTCTTCTGAAAGTGTCCGTCGCCGACCGCCAGGGCCTCGTCGATGATGAGGATCTCGGGATCGACGTTCACCGCGACCGAGAACGCCAGTCGCATGTACATGCCCGAGGAGTACGTCTTCACGGGGCGGTCGATGAAGGAGCCGAGCTCGGAGAACTCGATGATCTCCGGCAGGCGCTCGCGCACCTGCGCGGGCGTGAGTCCGAGGATGGCGGCGTTGAGCGCGGCGTTGTCGCGGCCGCTGAACTCGGGATGAAAGCCGGTGCCCAGCTCGAGGATCGAGGCGATCGTGCCTCGCGCTTCCAGCGTGCCGGAGCTGGGCGTGGTCACGCCGCAGAGGAGCTTGAGCAGCGTCGACTTGCCCGCGCCGTTCTGGCCGATGATCCCGACCGTTTCCCCTTTCTCCACTTCGAAAGAGACGCTTTCCAGCGCGGGAAAGACGACGTGATGCGGGCGGCGCGTGAGGAGCTCGACGAGACGGTCGGCCGGGCGTCGGTACATGTCGTAGTGCTTCGACACGTCGGCTGCACGGACGGCGATCTCCATCAGGGTCATTCTACGGAGTTGTTCGAGAGGGCGTCCAAAAAGGAAGTGGCGGGGCCCGGGGCCCCCCCACTTCGAAAGGACTGCGTGTGATTGATTACTCGGCCGGCAGCGCCGGGACGTACTCCGGATCCTTCGTCTTTCTGTCGACGATGGAGCAGAAGGCCCACACGTTGCCGTTCGCTTCGATCCTGAACGTGCCTTGCGTGATCGCACCCCAGCCGTTGAAGGCTCCGACGATCGTCTCGCCGGGCTTGATGTCATACGGGACCGAGGTGACCGCACCGCCCGTGGTCGGGTCGAGGAGCGTGACCGTGGCGGTCACGTTCGACGTGCCGAGGTTCACGAGACCGATGTTGGTGTAGTACGCGTCGCTGTTGCGCACGCCGGCGATGATGGCCGGCTTGTTCGGCTTGACGTTGGCGCGGGCAGCCGAGAAGCCGGCGATGCCCTGGCCGTACGTGCCGTTCGCGCCGTCATCGAAGTACGTGCGGGCGTACACCATCGGATACTTCTCGTGGTTGTCCTTCACGCTCACCTTGAGCGTGCCCAGACCATCGTCGACGTTGCCGAGAACGCCCTGCTTGAGAAGATCGCTGTACTCGAGGAACTTGCCCGACTCGAGCGGGACGCTGAGCGCCTCGCCCTTCTTGTCGCCGGCGGAGTTGTAGTACTGCAGGTCGAACATCACGCCGTCCGGATCCGGGTTGAAGATCGTGACGTCGCTGCGCCACTGGCCGGTGTGGCCGACACCCGGAACGATCACGGTCTTGAAGTCGACGGAGGCGACGTCGCTCTCCGGCACGGCCTGCACGTAGACGGGGTCGTTGCTCATGCCGTCGATGTACGAGGCGTAACCGATCATCCAGCTGCCCGCGGGCACTTCGATCTTGACCGAGAACGGCTTGTTGTTCGGCAGCGCGCCAACCTTGCTGCTGAGCGGGTACTGATCGAGCTGGAACGGCTGCAGCGTGGTGGTGAAGTCGCCGATCTTGAACTTCGCGGCGTCGTACACCGTCACCGTGGCCGTGACCGGCGCGAGGTTCGGGTTCAAAAGACCGATGTTGGTGCGGTAGCGCGCGTCGTTGCGCAGGCCGGCCATGTAGTACGTGCCCGGGTTCACCGCGCCGCCGCCGCCGACGTTGTCGATACGGATGGCGGGGATGAACTGGCCGAAGGTACCGTTCGCCGTCTGCGTGTACGTGCGCGTCCAGATCTGCGGAGGCGAGGTCACCGACTTCGTGGTGATGACGACCGGACCGGAATCGTCACCCATTCCCCACAGGCCGAGCAGATTGCCGAGGAAGTTCTCGTAGATGTGCGTGGCCTTGCCGACGGTGAGCTGCTGCGTGTGGCCCTTGAACGTGACGTCCATGACCAGCGGCTTGGCTTCGGAGACCTGCTGATCGGGGTTGTAGATCTGCACGTCCGTGCGCCAGGCGCTGCCACCCTGGCCGGCGGTGTAGGCCGCGACCGGGATGAGGAATTTGAATTCCGGAATGGCCGGCGCTTCGGCGATGGCGACCTGTCCCTGATAGCTGCCCGTCGGCGCGGTGGCCGCGTCATCGGCATTGCGGCCGGTGACGCTCACCGTGAACGTGCCCTTGCTGGCAAACGTGTGGGTGATGGTGCTGTGGTTCGCGCTGAGGCCGGCCTGCGACGTGTCGGCCGGAGTGCCGTCGCCGAAGTTCCACGTCCAGCCGGTGGTGGTGGCCACCGTCGAGTTGACGGTGAAGGTGACCGTGCGGCCCTTCACGCCCGCGCTCGGGAACGTACCCGCGGTGAGCGCCGGGACCGGCTTGGTCGGCGCGGTGCCGGCCACCTGCACGTTGCGCGTGTAGGTGTACGAGCCGGCGTTGTTGTAGACGCGCAGCTTGACGACATACGTCTGGCCGCCGGGGAACGCGTGCTGCACGTCACGGCCGTTGACCTTGGCCGAGCCGTCCGTGAAGTCCCACTCGAAGTTGTCGCAGCTCGCGACCGGGTAGTAGTAGTTCGGCGCGCTGAACGAGACGGTCTCGCCGCCGTTGCAGGGCGTGCCGTTCGTCTGGCGGCAGTTGGTGGTCGCACCGACGTACTCGATGACGAAGTTGCCGATCGACGGAGCGAGGCTGCAGTTGCCGCTCACGGGCGCGCTGATGGTGATCGAGGTGCTGCCCTGCGAGCTGCCGTTGGTGTTCGTGACCGTGGCCGTGACGGTGAACGTGCCGGCCGAGCCGTACTGGTAGCTCGGGGCCTTGACGTTGCTCTGGTTGCCGTCGCCGAAGGTCCAGGTCACGTTGTCGCACGCCTGAAGCGATGCGGTTCCGCGACGGGCCGAGAAGAACACGGTGTCGGTGGTACGGCAGGTCGATCCGCCGCTGCACGTCGCGGTGACGGTGATGTTCGTCGGGACCGTGCACGTGTTGCCCGTCGGTGGCGGTTCAGTGGTGCCGCCGGTGACGGTGACCGTGGTGGTCTTCTCCAGCGAGCCGGTGGCATTCGTCATCGTGAGCTTGACCTGATACGAGCCCGCGCTGTTGTAGGTGTGGCGCACTTCCTCGCCCGATTCCGAGGCCGAGCCGTCGCCGAAGCTCCAGCTGAAGGTGTCGCACTCCTGTTTGCCGTAACCCTGGAACGACGGGAAGAACTGGACGGTCGTCCCCGGGGCGCAGCTGGTGGAGCAGCCGACCTTGTTGATGCTGACGTTGAGCGGCTGCGGAAGAATGCCGCACGTCGTCGGTTGAACGCTGAGAGTCTTGCTGACCTCGATCGGGAAGATCGACTTGGTGGCCTTGAGAGTGACGGTGTAGGTGCCCTGCACGCCCAGCGCGGTGGTGGGCAGAACCCACGATGCGGTGGTAGCCGTGAGCGGGCCGCCGGCGGCCGCCGGACGGGTGAGCGTCCAGAGGTACGTCCAGTCGGCCATCGACTTGCTGTTCGCCGATGCCGCCGTGAACGTGCACGGCGCCAGCGCGTTGGTGCAGCCCGTGACCAGGATGGCCGGATCGGGCGTCGACAGCGTGGTCGAGGTGGTGAACTCCGCGTACGGAGCCGCGGCCGGGAGGAGCTTGGCCGGATCGACGTTGATCTTCAGGCCGATGACCGTGCCGTCGCTGAGCGAGGACTTCGGAAGCGTCAGCGACGGGATCTGGCCGAGAGGCACGCCGAGAGCGTTGGTGGAGACGCCGCTGGCCTGCGGGGTGCCGTTCACCGTCCAGACCACGTCCCACGTGGTGGCGCTGATGACGTCCGTGTTGTTGGAGTAGCGTGGAGTGGCGCTGAAGGTCACGCTGCTGCCCGTCGACGTCGGTGCATCGATCGTGGCCATGAACGGACGGACCGTGTAGGCGACCGTGAGCTGCGGCGTGTCGTACGGCGAGGTGACGACGAGGTTCGAGTCGTACAGGCCGTACGAGCCCTTGAATTTGATGGTGTGCTCGCCGATCGCGCCCGCGCCGATGGTCTGGTTCGGGAGCGCGTTCGAGGCGGGGGTGGTGTCGGCCTGCCAGACGGAGACGTGGCTTTCGACCGAGCCGTCCGAGGCGTCGCTGAAGGCGGTGCCCGGGACGACCTGCAGGCCGCTGGTGCTGGCCGAGATCGCCGCCGTCATGCCGCTGACGCCGATGCGCGGCGTCGGAACTTTCAGCGAGAGGTTGTACGAGGCCTGGATGTTCGGATCCTGGACCGTCGCGGCGCGAACGACCTTGGTGGCCGTGATGGCGTTGGCCGAGGTCAGACCGATGTACTGGTGCGTCTTGTCCTCACCGGTGCGGCTGCGGCCCGTGTTGCCCGAGCCCGACTCCGCGTTGGCAAAGTTCCAGGTCACGTCGTACGTGATGCTGGGCGAGCCGCTGGCGGCGACGAAGGTGACCGGGTCGGCGTAGAACGGACCGGTCTCGGTGGACTTGGCGTTGGGGTTCGGCGTGCCGAACGGCGCGCCCTTGACGGAGATGTTGATCGAGTTTCCGCTCTCCAGCTGGAACACGTCGCCGAGTCCGAAGCCCGAGTAGAGGAGATAGGTCTTGCCGCCCCACTTGATGACCTCGACGTCGGCCGACTGGGCCTGGATCGCCGTGTAGGAACCGGGCTGCGCGTAGTTCGGCGGTGCCTGGTGATAGTACTTGCGGAAGAAGTTGTCGACGTTGAGGTCCGTGAGACCGGTCGACTCGATGCGCAGGATCCGGACGTCGTACGTCGAGGCGTCGACGTCGATGCCGCCGATGGCCATGTAGCCGGCACTGGCGTTCATCATCAGCGGCTTGAAGGCGCCGGAGAACGGGGTATAGATCGTCTTGGTGTAGGTGTTGCCGCTCGGCGAGAGCTTCCAGACCTTGCCCGTGTTGGCCTCGACGGTCCAGAAGTTTCCCTGTTCGTCGAGGGCGATCACTTCACCGAACCCGGCGACGTCCGGCTTGAACTCCGCGATCGGAGCGTCGCCGTTGATCAGACCGTCGTAGCTGAAGATGCGGATCTGGAAGTTGTTGTCGATGTAGCCGATGCGCTTGGAGCCGTCATCGCGGGCCATGGCCCGGACGCCCCAGCCTTTATCGTCTTTGCGGACGACGGTCGGGGTCGCGGAGTTGGGGTTGGTCACGTCCCACACCGCCATCTGCGAATCGCGGTCGGCGGTGATGGCGTAGTACGAGCTGCCTTTTTTGAGGGCGATGACCGCGGCTGGCGTGACCTTGGTGGTGTTGGTGTAGGTGTTCGAATACTCCGGAGTGGGCGGCTGGATGACGTTGCCCTTCGCGTCCTTCCTCATTCGGACCTCGGACACGAACTGCGCGACCTTGGTGAGGTGCGAGCCGCTGGTGCGGCCGTCGTCCGTGGAGATGGCCCAGCCGAAGCGCTCGGTGGCTACGTAGACGTAGCCGCGATCGTCATAGTCAAAGGGAACGGCCTTCGACATCGGATCCTGGAAGTCGCCGCCCTCGTTCTGCCAATTGGAGCTCGAGTACTCGGGATAGACGAAGGCGTCCCAGTCGAGCATCTTCTCGCGCCCCGGACCGACGCCGGAGAACTTGTTGATGACGTTGATCATGCCGCCGGGAAGGCGGGTGGTGAAGAAGGTGTCCAGCGAGTACGCCGCCATGGCGTTGCCGATCTGGATGTAGACGCGCGGAGGAGCGTTGCCGCGGGTGGTCGGTGCGACGCGGATGGTGCGCGCACGCGCCGTGCGGAAACCGCCGGCCCACATCTGGTAGCTCTGAACGCTGCTCGAGTCGACATATCGTCCGACGTGGTTGACGAGAACACCACTGTACGGATACGTCGGCAGGCCGTCATTGGGCTGGCCCGAGGCGTTGCTCCAGGGACAGCCGGTACAGAGAACGGGCGCCGCGCTCTTGGCTCCCGGCATCGGATGATTCTGCGCGAACGCTGTGGATGCGGCCGCTACGGACAGGATCAGCCCGATGACGAGATAGCGAACGGACTTCAACATGACACCCCCGAAGAAATTTGATCGAGCGAGAGAGAGAGGACGAAACGACTGTTATTGTAAGCAGCAGCCAGCCGAATGCAAGATGTTTTTTATTGGGAGGAGTTTCGAGGTACCGATCGCGGCCGATCCTGCGCACGCGATGGGGACAAACAAAACGGGGAAGGCGGGATTCCACCGCGCGTTTTTGGGGGGTGTGGAGGACAAAAAAAGAGGCGGGCCGAAGCCCGCCTCTCGTTTGTTGCGATGAGTTGCTAAGCCTTACAGGCCGCCACCCACACCGACGCGATCCGGATTCCAGTTCGCGTTGGTCGGACCCGCAACCGGGCTCGTGGCAACGGCCGGTCCGATGATCTCGGTGCCAGTCGTAACCTCGGAGATCGGCTCCTGGAGCGTGCAGCCGTTGGCCAGCCACGCGGCGTCGAAGTCGACCGAGTAACGACCCTCAGCGCGCATGCTGACGACGACCCAGTTCTGGGAGGCCAGCGGCGTGTCGGTGGTCGAGTTGTCGAGGTTCAGGTACATCCAACCGGCGGTGGCGCCGTTGGTGAGCTGCGGGTAGATCGAAGCGTCGGCGACCGAAGTACGCGACGTCTCGGGGAGCGTGAACTCGGTGGTGATCGGGGGCGAAACACGGCTCACCGGAACGTCACCGACCGGGTTTTCCTGCTCGTCGAAGCGGACGATCTCAGCAACGTTGGTGTTGTTCTGATCGTACTCGCCGCACTCGTCCGGAAGCGGAGCGCCGACGCCAGTCGCGCCTTCGCGCCAGATCTTGTACGAGGTGGCCATCTGGTTCGCACCGCCCTGAATCCAGCGAGCGGCGAAGACCGACGGAAGCGGCTGACGGCGATCGAGAACGCCACCGGCCTGGTAACGGCTGTAGAACGTGCGGTCGAAGTTGACCGTCGCGACCGTACCGACATCGCCACCCTCAGGGATCGCACGGATGTGGACCATCGGGTTGCCCTGGGCGAAGTTCTGCGAGGAGTTGACCTGCTGATAGTCGCCGATCAGGACGTTGTCGAAGCGGATTTCCGAGGTGAAGTAGCCCGGATCCGTCGGCAGCGAGGTGGAGCAGAGGTCGGCGGTGTCGACCGTGGCGTAGCCGATGGCGTTCGTGTGAACGAGACCGACTTCGTCGCAGCCCTCGAGAACGCCGAGGTCAGGAACGCGGCCCTGCGTGAAGGCCTGCTGCATACGGGTGACGTACTGCGGGTCGAGCGTGCCCGGGAGGCGGTCGCAGGCGCCGAGGTTGAGCGTCGTGTTGACGTCAGACGTCGGGGTGCGGCGCTTCGAGGTCGCGATCGCGGTGCCCGTGCCGGCATCCGGCGCGATGACGCCGCGCGAGATGACGTCGAACAGGTTGATCGCCTGCACGTCGTAACCGGTCAGGTAGATGTTGAAATCGATGACCGGGAACGAGAGATCGGTCCACAGCGTGACGTGAGCGATCTGGTCGAGGTTCGACGTGTTCGTGATCGTGAACAGCGTCGTCTCACCAGCCGCATTGGCCAGGTCGACTTCGAAATACGGCAGCAGCAGCGTGGCAGCGGGTGCAACGCTGATATCGCAGCTGTCGTCGTTGTTCGTCGTCGCCGGACCACCGGTGGCGAAAGTCGCGTTGGACACGACTTTGCCCTGGGCGGCGAACGCCGAGCCAGCCACGACGAGCATGGCTAACAGGGCCCAAACGGTAAGTTTCTTCATATCTATCTCCTACACTTCTAACGGTTGGAATTGAAAAACGAACGAAGGTTTTGCTCACCCGTTCCAGACGATACGATCACCTCCGTGTTCAGTTTTTTCAAAGGTTTTCTCGAATGTAATTGGTTTGAGAGCCGGGATTTCCCCGGCTGAGCTGCTACAAAGTAGGCTGAAATATTCGGAAAGTCAATACCTGAGCGGGTTTGTTATGCGGTATCGCCATATCCAGCCTGTCGATTGGGCGAACTATACCCGCGATCCCTCGTGACTGCAAGAATTTAGGGCGCTGCTCACGATGCCTCCCGCCCCGCCGCCGATGCACGAGTGCGACCATGTTCAGAAGAGTCGCGCGTGCGCGAGGCAGGCCGAACGGAACGGAACTTGCCGCCCCCGCCGACGCAAAGGAGCACCGATGGCATTCGCATTCCCAACCCGGCCCTCCCCTGCCCTCCGCAGCATTCTCCGGATCGTCGCAGGACTGATGTTCTTCCTCCACGGCACGCAGAAGCTCCTCGGCTTCCCCGATCCCGGAGCGCAACTGCAGCCGCACGCGCCGCTGCTCCTGAAGGCGGCCGGCGTGATCGAGCTCGCGTGCGGCGCCCTCCTCGTCCTGGGCCTGTTCACGAGCATCGCGGCGTTTCTCGCATCCGGCGAAATGGCCGTCGCTTACTTCAAGCAGCACTTCCCGAACGGAGTCTGGCCGACTCTGAACGGCGGCGAGCTCGCCGCGCTGTACTGCTTCGTCTTTCTCTACCTCGCCTTCGCCGGCGGCGGGCCGTGGTCGATCGACGCGCGGATCGAGCGGGGGCGGCGGGCGCCGCGATGAACCGCTGACATGCGTCGCGGCCGCACAAAATCCAACGGCCGGCGCTTGCACCGGCCTTTGGATCTCAACGGCAATCGGCGGGATCGGCACAGGTTCTGACGATC
>DATLBM010000378.1:0-3626 GCA_035526885.1 Thermoanaerobaculia bacterium
CAGACGCGGCTCGTGCCGGAGGAGCTCGACGCCACGTTCGAGAAGCTCGCGCCGCACTTTCGCGAGATTCGCGCCGAGTCCTTGGGCGCATGAACGCCCGCGCGTTGGGGGCGATGCTCCTCGCCTATGTCCTTCCCGGCGCCGGTCACTTCTACCTCGGCCGCCGCGCACGCGCGATTGCGTTCTTCATCATCATCACTTTGATGTTTGTCGTGGGCGTCGCGATCGACGGACGCCTCTACATCTTCGGCGAGGCGCGCGGGCAGGTCATCACGCGGCTGGCCAGCCTGGCGTCGATGGGCTCGGGCGCGCTCTATTTTCTGGCGTGGCGATTCGGTCCGGCGGGCGACATCCGCTCCATCACCTTCGAGTACGGGCGCACGTTCACGCTCACCGCGGGGCTGATGAATCTCCTGCTCGTGCTCGACTGCTGGGACATCGCCAGGGGTCGCAAGCCGTGAGCCTTCTGCGCACCCACGTCGTGCTGATGTTCTTCTACGCGCTGGCCACCGCGATATTCTTCGCGCTGCTGTGGAGGGAGACGCGGCGCTCTCGCGTGCGCACTTTCCTCATCATCTTCTTCTCCATGTTCCTGGGGGCCATCGTCCTCGGATGGGTGATGTACCCGCTGCCTCGATAATGAAAATCGCCATCGTTGCCGGCGAAGCGTCCGGCGATCTGCACGCGTCGGAAGTCGTGCACGAGCTGAAGAAGCTCGATCCCTCACTGAAGACGTTCGGCCTCGGCGGAGACCTGCTCGCGCGCCAGGGCACCTTGCTCCTGCATCACGTGCGCGAGCTGGGCATCATCGGCCTGTTCAACGTTCTCCGGCATCTGCCGATGTTCCGGCGCATCTTCAGAGAGCTGCTCGATCGCATCAAGGACGAGAAGCCCGACGCGGTGCTGCTGGTCGACTATCCCGGCTTCAACCTGCGCGTTGCGAAACGCTGCAAGGAGCTGGGACTGCCGGTCGTCTACTACATCTCGCCGCAGGTGTGGGCCTGGCGCACGGGCCGCGTGCGGCACATCGAGAAATACGTCGATCGCATGATCGTCATCTTCCCGTTCGAGGAAGAGTTCTATCGCCGGCACAACGTGCCGGTGACGTACGTCGGCAATCCGCTGATCGAGCAACTGGCCGGCGTGACCAGACCCGCGCGCAACCCGGACGTTTTGCGCATGGCGCTGCTCCCGGGATCGCGCAAGCAGGAAGTGCGCGCGCTCATGCCGCCGATGCTCGACGCGGTGCGCGTCCTGCGCGCGCAGCGCAACGTCGACGCGTACGTCATCCAGGCGCCGACGATCTCGCGCGAGAAGCTGGAAAACATCATGCGCGAGCACGGCGTGGACGTCCCGATCGTGCCGAACGACAGCGGAGAAGGCGTGGCCGCGGCGGACATCGCGCTGGCGTCCTCCGGCACCGTCACGCTCGAAGCCGCGGTCCTCGGCACGCCCTGCGTGGTGATGTATCGACTGAGCCGCGCCACGCATTTTCTCGGACGCCGGCTCGTGCGACTGCCGCACTGGAGCCTGGTCAACATCATCGCCGGCAAAGGCGTCCTGCCCGAGCTGATTCAGGATCAAGTGAACGGACCGCGCATCGCGGACGAAGTGCGCCGCATCATGGAGCCGGAGAACTACGCACGCATCACGGGCGAGCTCGCGGACATCCGCGCGCAGCTCGGCGAGCCCGGCGCCGCGCGGCGCGTGGCCGCCGAAATCCATAAGATGGTGACGCGATGACAGCGCTCCGCCGCCTCTACCGCTATCTGCGCCAGTACAAGGCGTGGGCGTTCATCGCCTTCGGGTCGATGATCATCTTCGCGCTGACGCAAACCGTGCTGGTGGCGCTGGTGCAGCCGCTCATCGACGACGTGCTCTCGCCGCCGGCGGCTACTGAAAACGCAGGACGGGCTTCAGCCCGTCCCCCCGACAACGCCGTCTCGAAGATGCCCATCCTCGGCGACGCCAAAGCGCGCTTCGACCAGTGGTGGGACGTCGACGCGAAGTCGAAGCCCGGCCGCGTGCTGACGCTGATCCTGGTCATCTTCGTCATCCGCGCCTTCACCTCGTTCTTCTCGGAGTACTCGTTCCAGAAAGTCGGACTGTCGACGGTGCGCGATCTGCGTAACGAGCTGTACGAGCGGATGATCGGCCAGAGCCATCGCTTCTTCACCGAGCGTCCGACGGGCGAGATGGTCAGCCGCGTCGTTTCCGATGCCGATGCCATTCAAGCCGCGGTGTCGACGCGCATGGGCGATCTGCTGCAGGAGTCCGTCACGCTGGCGGGCCTGATCGGCTACCTGTTCTACATCAATCCATTCCTGGCCGTGGTCAGCCTGTTCGGAGCGCCGCTCATCGTCATTCCCGTCGTGCAGTTCGGCAAACGCCTCCGTCGTACGACGCATCGCTCGCAGGAGCGGATGGCGGAGATCGCGACGCTGCTCGAGGAGACGATCCGCGGCGTGCGCATCGTCAAGGCCTTCACGATGGAGCCGTTCGAGATCGGACGCTTTCAGGAGGCCACGCGCAAGCATCTGCGCTGGACGCTCAGCGCGTCGCGCGTGCAGGCCGCGACGTCGCCCGTGATGGAACTGCTGGCCGGCGTGTGCATGGTGCTGCTCTTCAGCTATGCGCGGAGCCGCATCGCCGCGGGACTGCTCACCACCGGTGAGTTCATCAGCTTCCTCACCGCGCTGGCGATGATGTACGCGCCGATCAAGAAGCTGAACAAGGTCAACCTCTCGCTCAACACCGCGCTGTCCGCCGCGGAGCGCGTGTTCCGCATGCTCGACGTGCCGAACGAAGTCACGGAGAAACCGGATGCGATCGCGCTGACGGGCGTCGGCCGCGGCGTGGCGTACGAGGACGTCACGTTCACGTACGGCAACGATCCCGTGCTGCGCAACATCGACCTGCGCGTCGCGCCGGGCGAGATCGTGGCCCTGGTCGGCGGCAGCGGGGCGGGGAAGTCGACGCTCGTCAATCTCCTGCCGCGCTTCTATGACGTGACCGAGGGACGGATCAGCGTGGACGGCGTGGACGTTCGCGATACGACGCTGAAATCACTGCGCAGCCTGATGGGCTTCGTCACGCAGGAAGTGGTCCTCTTCAACGACAGCGTCCGCAACAACATCGCGTACGGACGCTCGGACGTCGACGAACAGCTCGTCATCGCCGCCGCCACCGCGGCGAACGCGCACGAGTTCATCTCCCAACTGCCGCAGGGCTACGACACGCTGATCGGCGAGAGCGGCGTGCTGCTCTCCGGCGGGCAGCGTCAGCGCCTGGCCATCGCGCGTGCGTTGTTCAAGGATCCGCCGATTCTCATCCTCGATGAGGCCACGTCGGCGCTGGACACGGAATCCGAACGGCTCGTGCAGCAGGCGCTGAACAACCTCATGCGCGGACGCACGACGCTGGTCATCGCCCACCGCTTGTCCACGATCCGCAGCGCGCACAAGATCGTCGTGCTGGACAAGGGCCGCATCGTGGAGACGGGCACGCACGAGCAACTGCTCGCGCACCGCGGCGTGTATCGCAAGCTGTACGACCTGCAGTTCGTCGACGACGAGGTCGTGGTCGGCTGACCGCGATACACTTCGCGTTCATGAAGAAACTGCTGA
>DATLBM010000379.1:0-4780 GCA_035526885.1 Thermoanaerobaculia bacterium
CCGATCTTCCGGACGAAGCGCGACGAGCGCGTGTTCTTCGCCGGTCAGATCACGGGCGTCGAGGGCTACGTCGAGTCGTCCGCGGTGGGACTGCTGGTGGCGCGCTACATCGACGAGCTCGCGCGCACCGGCACCGCCAACCCCCTCCCGTATCACACCGCCCTCGGCGCACTCGGGCGTCATGTCGCCGAGTCCTCGCCCGATCGCTATCAGCCCTCCAACGTCACGTGGGCGATGATCGAAGACGTCATCGGCCGCGCGAAGAAGATCGAGAAGCGGGAGCGGCAGGCCGCGAAGGCCATGGAGACCATCCGGCTCCTGGCGAGCTAGACTATTCCGTCATGACGGAAAAATTGCTGCCGAACATCGACCATGTCGTCGTGGTGATGCTGGAGAACCGCTCCTTCGACAACGTCCTGGGATGGCTCGGCAGGCCCGGCATGGAAGGCCTGTCCGGCCAGCCCACGCCGTACGCGCTCGACGGCACCACGCCGTATCCCGCGCAGCAGGGCAGCGCGCCGACGAATCCGAATCCCGATCCGCACGAGATGTATCAGTACGTCTGGTCGCAGCTCTCGAACGTCTTCCCCAACCCGCTCGCGCCCCCGCTCCCCGAGCCGCCGCCGAACGCGAACATGCAGGGCTTCATCAACGACTACGCGACCGTGCCGGGCGTCACCGCGGCAACGAACATCATGAACTGCTTCACGCCGGCGCAGCTCCCCGTGATCTCCGCGCTGGCCAACGCGTACGCGGTCTGCGATCACTGGTTCTGTTCCGTGCCGTCGCAGACGTTCACGAATCGCTCGTTCGCGCATGCGGGCACGGCCTCGGGCTTCGTCAACAACTCCTGGTCCAGCTCCGGGTTTCCGCCGATCGAATTTTTCGTCAACGACACGCCCACGATCTTCAATCTGCTCGAGGCGGCGAGCCTGCCGTGGCGCATCTATCACGGCGGGCCGCTGCTGCTCTCGCAGGCGTTCCTGAATCAGAAACAACTGCAGCAGTACGGATGGGGATCGCGCAAGCGCTTCTATCCGATGCAGCAGTTCTACTCGGACATTCAAAGCGCCGCCACGTTTCCCGGCTACGCTTTCATCGAGCCGAACTTCCTCGGCAACCCGTGGTACGGACCCGAGAACGACATGCATCCGCAGGCGTCGCCGTTCGAGGAGGACGGCGCGTCGAACGTCATCTACGGCGAGCAGTTGCTGTACGACATCTACACGAGTCTCACGAAGAGTCCGGAGTGGAAGTCGACGCTGCTCGTGATTCTCTTCGACGAGCACGGCGGAACGTTCGATCACGTGACGCCGCCGCCCACGATCTCGCCGGACGGCATCACCGTCTCGAACCTCGGCGGCTGGAGCTTCGGCTTCGATCGCCTCGGCGTCCGCGTGCCCGCGGTGATCGTCTCGCCCTGGGTCGCATCGCAGGTGTGCACGACGCAGTTCGATCACACCTCCCTCCTGCGGACGTTGATGGAGCAGTTCAGTCTTCCTTCATCGCTCGGCGCGCGCGCCGCGCAGGCGACCGATCTCTCGGGCGTGTTCGGCACCGCGTGCAACACGACGCCGGTGCCGCTCACGAATCCCAACGCCACGTGGACGAAAGACCAGTTCACGATCGACGACCCCAAGCTCACCGGCCTGCAGCGCGACCTTCTCGGACTGGCGATCCGCAGCGCGGGCGATCTGTTCGAGGCCGCCGATTTCGGCGGCCTCCTCGGTGACGTGTTCGATCACATCGGCGGCGACGTCTTCTCCTGGTTCGCCGGCATCGACAAACGTTCGGAGTCGTTCCGCGTGATCGAGATGCTCATGCGCGCCGGGTGAAAAGACGTCGCGCCCTAGATCCCGAACCTCACTCCCACCACCGCCCGCCGCCCCGGCGACGTGTAGCCGAGGACTTCCTCGTAATCGGCGCCGGTGAGGTTTTCGACGCGCACGTACGGCGTGAAGCGTCCGAGGTCGAACTGCACGTTCGCGTCGAGAATCGTGTGCGAGCCCACGGTGACGTTCGCGTACGGGTAAACCGGCAGCACGTCGATGCGCGCACCCGTGTACTGCACCACCGCACTCGTGTCGACGATGCCTTTGCGATAGCCGAGGAAGAGCGAGCCCGCGTGACGCGGGCGGCGGAGCAGCTGCTCGCCCGTGCGCTTCTCCTCGGTATCCGTGAACGTGTACGACAGCGACGCGCGCAGATCGGTCGTCAGGCGCCGCTGCAGCGCGAGCTCCAGTCCCTGCGCCTCGGCGGCGCCTACATTCTGGAAGATGAACGTCGCCGAGTCGAAGACGATCAGGTCCTCGTAGTCGCCGTGGAACAGCGTCGCGGAGAGTCCCGACGAGTGATCCCAGCCGATTTCGTAGCTGCGGCTGCGCTCCGCCTCGAGCTCCGGATTGCCGGCGAAGGGGAAGTACAGCTCGCCGAGTGCGGGAGCGCGGAAGGCTTCGCCGAATGCGGCGCGGAGCTTGTTGCGGCCCGCGAGCCAGGCCACGGCGACGCGCGGCGAGAGCTCCGAGCCGAACGTCTTGTAGTCATCCCAGCGCAGCCCCGCGCTGAGCTCGAACTGATTCGCGTGGAAGCGATCCTCGATGAACAGCGATCGTTCCGTGCGCTCGCCGCCGACGAAGTTCGGGCCGAAGTTCGTGACGTCGTCGACCTCCGCGCGCTCGTATTCGCCGCCGCCGACGATCGTGCCGAACGGCGTCTCCGTGCGCGTGGTCAGGCGCGCGCGCCGCGTCGTGCTCTCCGTCGTCGTCAGCACCAGTCCGAACGAATCCTCGGGATCATCGAACGTGTCGTCCCTGCGGGACTCCGCCAGCGTGACCTCGTACGAGAACTTGCCGAGCTTGTGCTCGATGGGGATGGCGATCTGCCGCTCCGTGCCGTCCTGGCGGCGCTGCAGACTGGGGACGATGGCCGTGCCGCTCGCGTTGAGATTGCGGGGGATGCCGAGGTCGTAGGAGGTGTGCCGTGCGGCGAGGCCGATCGAAAAGGACGGCGTGGCGTTCCAGCGCACCGCCGCGTTCGCGCTCGTCTGCGAGAAGTCGTCGTTCGCGGCG
Organism: Thermoanaerobaculia bacterium; assembly: GCA_035526885.1. GTDB lineage: Bacteria > Acidobacteriota > Thermoanaerobaculia > Gp7-AA8 > Gp7-AA8 > QHVT01. The sequence goes on from DATLBM010000379.1 coordinate 3,069, forward strand.
AAACCGTCGTCGTCGCGCTTCTCCACCGCGCCGCTGATGTTCGTCGTGCTGCCCGACCAGGTGCCGCTCGCGTTCGCGTTGCGCAGACCGTGTCCGCCCGCGGCGGCGTCCGCGCGGAAGCCGGTCTTGTTCGAGGTCGTCAAGACGTTGACCACCCCGGCCATGGCGTCCGAGCCGTACAGCGCTGAGTACGGCCCGCGCACCACTTCCACCTGCTCGACGCCGGCCGTGGAAAAGCGTCCCCAGTCGTAGCCGGCGAAGTAGGGATTCGTGATCTCGATGCCGTTCCACAGCACGAGCGTGTGATTCGAGTTCGAGCCGCGCGTGAAGAGCGACGTGGCCCGTCCCGCGGATCCGGTGCGGCTGACCTGCAGGCCCGGCACTTCGCGCAGGACGTCAGCGATGTCGCGCGCCGCCCGCTCTTCGATCTCCTCGCGGGTGACGACCGTCACCGTCGCGGGCGTCTTCGTCACTTCCTCGGGCAGCGCCGAGGCGGTGACGACGATCTGCTCGCGCGCCTGCGCGAGCGCCGAAAATGTGGCGATGAAAATGAGTGCGAAAAAGAGAGGACGATATTGCATGACGACTCCTTCCCTCCGAAGAAGGCCGACTGGCGAAAAGTTGTCGAGCGGTCGGTCTCCTGGCTTCCGGGTCGTCCTTCCCACGCCCCCTTCCCGCTGTCGCAGTGGGGGTCCTTGGCGGACCAAGGCGTGAGTCGTCTCCGGTCACAGTGGCGGGGGCCGCGCCGGCATCACACCGGCTTCCCGTTCACCGTCTCGAACGTTGGTTGGGAAAGAACAGGGGCAACGATTCTACATCACGGCCGCTTTTTGAATTTTTCATACAACAGCGTGTGCCGCGACTCCATCGGCACGTCCTCGCCCGAGATGAACACGCGCCTGATGTTCGTGCGCATCTCCAGCGGGTCGCCGTCCGTCAGGATGAGGCTCGCGTTCTTGCCCACTTCCAGCGATCCGAGCTTGTCCGCGACGCCCCAGATGCGCGCGGGGTAGATCGTGACCGCCTTCAGCGCCTCGTCCTTCGGCAGGCCGTAGGCCGCGCACGAGCCGGCGTGATACGGGAGGTTGCGCGTGTTGTGCGCGTCGCTGCTCTGAATCGCGAACTGCACGCCCGCGTCGAGCAGCGTCTTCGCGTTCGTGAAAAGCAGGTCGTACGGATCGTCTTCGCGCTGCGGGAGCGAGAGGATCGGCCCGAGGATGACCGGGATGTTGCGGCGCTTCACTTCGTCGACGACGCGGCCGACGTCCTGCGCGCCGGAGAGGATCACCTCGAGCTTGAACTCGTCCGCGAACGCGAGCGCGGCGCGGATGTCGCGCGCGAGGTTCGCGTGCATCACCACCGGCACGCGTCGTTCGACGGCCGGCACCAGCGCTTCGAGAACGAGGTCGCGATCGAAGCGCTGCACGCTCTTGCTCGACGCGCGCGCGGCCGCGGCTCTGCCGGACGCCTGCGCGTCGCGAAGGAGATCGCGGAGCTTGTCCACGTCCTTCGTGTACGCCTTGCGCTGTTCTTTTTCCGCGTCCTCGTCCTGGGCCTGATCGCCGAAGCCGCCGCTGCGCAGGCGCGGGAAGCGGATGTGCACCGCGGTGGGGCTCTTCACCACCATCTCCTGCGGCGTCCAGCCGATGAGCTGAATGAGCGCGCTCTGTCCGGAGATGATCCCGCCTTCGGGCGTCGACACGAGATGGGTC
>DATLBM010000380.1:0-6345 GCA_035526885.1 Thermoanaerobaculia bacterium
AGCCTCTGAGCCTGAGCGCGCCTCGTGAGCCTTCGGCGAACGTCATCGCGTCCCCGCGTCGCGCGCGGCGATCGCTCGCTTGACCATCTCCTCGTCGATGGTGAGCACGCCGGCGTCGCGCGGCTCGAACTCGAGACTGCGAATGACGCGGCGGTAGGTCTCGCGGAGCGCGCGTGCGCCGAGGCGTTTCTGGCGCGCGGCGTCCCAGGCGATGGCCAGGAGCGCGCCGCGCGTGATCTGCAGGTCGATGCCGAAGCGTTTGAAGTACTCGCGCGAGGTGCGGAACACCGACGCATCCGGCTCGACGAAGATGCGCGCCAGATCGCCCTCGGCCAGATCGTTCAACACGATGATGGACTCGAAGCGCGACACGAACTGCGGCGTCATGCCGTAGCGGAAAAGATCGTCGTACTTCAGATAGTCGGCCAGGCGGAACGGCACTTCCTCGCGCACTTCGCCCGTCGCCGACACGACCACCACGGGCTTCATGGGCACGACGTCCTGGCCGATGGTGGCGCGGCGCAGGACGCTGTCGTACAGGTCTTCGAACGCGCCGCCGGCCACGAAGAGGATCTGCGACGAGTTGATGACGAACGTCCAGCCGTCGGCCTCGAACTCGACGTTCTCGTTCTCCATCAGCGTGAGCAGCGCCTCCTGCGCGACGATGCCGCGCACGTTGGGCTGGCCGCTGACGGTCGCGCGGATCTTGTCGACTTCGTCGACGAAGACGATGCCGCGCTGCACGTTGCGGATGATCTCGTCGGGCGTGGAGCCTTTCTTCCGCGCGTTCTGGTAGAGGCGCCCCAGGACCGCTTTGCCGTAGCCCTGGCGCTCTTCGGCGAGCACGTTGGCGTTGAGACGCACGACGTTGGCGTACTCGCCGAGGTCGGGAGTGCGTGCGAGGAACTGCTCGACGGCGCGCATGAGCGTGGTCTTGCCCGAGCCGGAGTTGCCGATCAGCAGCATGTTCGGCGCGGGATGGCCGACCAGATGCTTCACCAGCGCGACGGACACTTCGCGCAGCGCGTCGTCCTGCCCGACGACGTCCTTGCGCAGCTCCTCGAAGATGTCCCGCGGACGGAGCGGAAACGCCATGCGGCGGGCATTGTAAGCGTACCGCTACGTCACGAACGAGAACACCACCGCCACCAGCAACAGCAGCACGACCGCCGCCGACACCCACATGGCCTGAATGGTCGGCCTGTGCATGTTCACGGTCTCGCGGCGTTCGCCGAGGAGGTATTGCAGGTATTCGACGCGGGGGCGGAGCACGCCCACCTTGTCCTCGAGCTGCGGATAGAGCACTTCGTTGATGCCCGGCACGATCACGACGGGGATGAACGTCGCGCCGCGGCGGCGCGTGATGTAGTCCGCGAGCACTTCGTTGTGCGGCGTGTCCGTGGTGCACACCAGGCAGTGATAGACGGTGGTCGACTGCAGCACCGACAGCGCCTTGGAGGCGATGTCGCGCGCGCCGTAGGTCTGCACGACGGAGTCCGAGGTCTGGCGGAGCATGCGCTCGTTGACGTCGGGGACGCGCGTGAAGATGAAGATCGTCTCGCCCGAGGTGAGCGGGAGCTTCTCCGGACGGCGATAGATCGTCTCGCCGTATTCATCCCACCACTCCGGGCCCTGCTCGGTGGTGAATCCCTCCTCCGAGAGGACGGACATCAGGCGAAGGACGGGATCGCTCCCCTCCGGGGATTCGAGAGGCTTCTCAGCTTTGAGCTCTTGCATATTTGTTGACGAGGCGAATCAGATCGTCGAATTCAAAAGGTTTGCCCATGTAGTCGTCGGCGCCGCATTGCCTCGCTTTTTCGGCGATGTCGCGGTCGCCGGAAACGACGACGTACGGGATGTTGCGCGTCTCTTCGTGCGACTTGAGCGCGTTGCACAGCGCCTCGCCGCCCATGCCTTTGATGGTGAGGTCGGCAAAGATCATGGCCGGACGCTGCACGCGCGCCGCATCCAGCGCGCTCTGCCCATCCGCCACCACTTCGGACTTGTACCCGCTGCGCTGCAGGACCAGCGAGATCAGGCGTGCCACCTGGGGGTCGTCTTCGACCACGAGAATCACGACGGCCTCCTCAGAAATCGAAGCGAATGCGCATTCCCTTGCGAGCGTGTCCCAGCGCTGCTCCCGCCAGAGCGCCCGCGGCGTTGGCGATCCCGTCGGCCGGCACGGTGACGCGCGTCGGCAGAAACTCCTGCCACCCGAGCATGAAGCCGGCCACGATGACCGCCCCCATGACGGTGAAGAGGTAAGTGGTCCTGCGCGCGCGCTGCGGCGAGTCGAGCGCGACGAACGCCAGAAAGCCCCACGGCATGAACAGCAGAACGTTCGCGATCACGGGCATGAGGAACGCGAGCAATGCTCCTCGCGAGACGGGCTCGCGATGCGCGCCCATCAACCGCGCGGCCAGCTCCCACAGCGGACTGCGATCCGCTGCGTACGCGCGTCCGCTCAGAACGTACAGCAGCGCGATCATCAGCGCCGTCGTCAGCGCCAGCAGCGCGTACGTCACCGGCTTGCGCACGCGCAACGCGTGCACCTGGCGTTTGCCCATCGGCAGGGATTATCCAACACTGAGTCATCTTGCCCGGTCCGAGTCGAGTTGCGAGATGCGTGCTAACTTCGGCTGAAGCCGCCAACTGCTAGAATTTCCTCGACTTCATGCCCCGCTTCCGAGTGGTCCCCTACCGACAGACAGCCATCGAGATCGCGGAGCGCCTGGCCGCCGCGCGCGCCGGCCTCGACCCGCTCGCCCCGTGGGAAGAAGAGGTCATCGTCCCCTCGCGCGGGATGGCCGAGGCCATCGCCGCGGCGCTTCTCGAACGGATGCCCGACGGCATCGCCGGCCTGCGCCTGCACTCGCTCGAGGATCTGGCCCGCTCGATCCTGGCCGCCCGCGGCGAGACTCCGCGCGTCGCCTCGGAAGCCGAACGCCGCCTGGCCATGCGCATCGCCGTGCGCAACTTCGACGAGCCGCTGATGCAGAGCCGCGGCATCGCGGCGATGCTGGAGCGCTCGTATCGCGACGTGCGCGACAGCGGCATCACCATCCGCGCGCGGCGCGGCTTGCGCAACGTGCGCCGCACGGAGCTGGTCCTCCGCGCCTGGAGCGAATACGAGCGGCTCATCCCCAACCTCGATCCCGCCGAACTGCTCCTGCGCGCCGCCGCCGATGTTTCTCCCGCCAAGCCGCAACTCCTCGCCGGCTTCTACGACATGACCGGCGTGCAGCGACGATTGACGGAAGCGCTCATCAAGGCGGATCTCGTTCGCGGGATCTGGGTGCCCTCGGATCTGCCGTTCGCGCGACCGTTCATCGAATCCTTTGGTGGAGCGGCGGGCTCCAGCCCGTCGAATGCGAATCTGACACTCCAGCAATACGACACGCGCATCGACGAGCTGCGCGGCACGTGCGCGCAGATCGCGGCGTTGCTGGCAAAGGGCGAGCGCGACATCGGCATCGTCGCCCGCTCCCTCGAGCCGTACGACGTGCGCCTGCTGAACCGCTTCGCCGCCGAATACGGCTTCCGCACGACGCTGCGCGAAGAGATCCCGCTGACCGCGCATCGCATCGGACGCGGTGCGCTCACGTTGCTCCGCCTGCGCGAGCGCAACTTCCCGCGCTCCGAGGTGCTGGGGCTTCTGCGCGACGGGCTGCGCGTGCAGACCCGCATCCACGTCGACGACGCTGACGCCGCCACGCGCAAAGCGCGCATCGCCGGCGGCACGAGCGAAGAGCTGCGCCGGATGCGCAACCGCTCCCGCGTCATCGAGGACTACGTGAACCTCGTGGCCGAACTGGAGACGATGCCCTTCGACCCGTCGCGCTTCCGCGTCGAGACGACCCGGGACGTCGAAGCGGTGGAGAAACTCGAAGAGATCGCCGCGCTGATCAAACGAATGAACGCGGCGCAGCCCGATCTCATCGACGCCATCGAACAAGCGACACTCCACGTCGAACGAACGACGAACGACGAACAACCCGTCGTCTGGGCGGGCGAGCTGCTGCGATTCCGCGGCCGCAGCTTCAAACACCTCTTCGCCATCCGCATGCAGGACGACGTCTTCCCGCAGCGGCGCACCGAGGATCCGCTGTTGCCGGACTCGGATCGCAGACAGCTCGGCCTGCGCGAGATCGGCGACGGCCGCGAGGAAGAGCAGCTCCTGTTCTCGCTGGTGACCCAGGCCGCGGAGCACGTGACCTTCTCGCACGCCACCGGGGACGGCTTCGGGAAGGTGCTGCGGCGGTCGCGGTTCGTCAGATCGCTCGACGCACAACCACAGCACGCCGGGAACCACCGCCAACCGCCAACCGCCAACCGCCAACTCCAACTCCTCGTTCAATCCGGCACGCGATCCTCTTTCGACGGCTACATCGGCCCTCTCGATCCCGCTAACCTGCGCGCCCTCTCCCCCACCCAGCTCGAAGACTTCGGCGAGTGCCCGCAGAAGTTTCTGCTCAAGCACATCCTGCGCGTCGAGGACGTCGATCATCCCGAGCGCGAGCTGCAGATCCACCATCGCGACAAGGGCACGCTCGATCACCGCATCCTCGAGGAGTTCTACCGCGGCTTCGACGGCACGCTCACCGAGACCGCGCTCGAGCGCCTCGACGCGTTGATCGACAAACACTTCGACGATCACGCCGCCATCGCGCCGCCGTTCAATCCCACCGTGCGCGGCATCGAACGCGGCGCCACCAAACGCCTCCTCCGCGAGTTCCTCGCCGCCGACGTCGCCGATCTCGAAACGAACGGCCTCACGCCGAAATACTTCGAGTACCGCTTCGGCGCGAAGCACGAGCATCCCGATCACGCCGAGCCGTTCGTCGTGCAGGCCGGCGAAGTGCCGGTGCGCGTGGAAGGCACGATCGATCGCATCGACATCGGCGGCGAGCGCTATCGCATCGTCGACTACAAATCCGGCAAAGCCCTCCGCCACCTCAACCTCGGCGACAAGATCGATCGCGGCGTGCGCCTCCAGCTCGCGCTCTACGCCATGGCCGTGGCCGAATTCTTCCGCGTCGATCCCGAGCACGTCTCCGGCACCATCAAGCCGCTCGTGCCCGGCGACACCAAGCCGCTCAAATTCGCCTTCGCGCTGCACGAGAAACGCGCCGGGATGCTGGAGACGCTGGAGCTCTTCATCCGCGCCATCCTGGCCGGCCGCTTCCCCGCGTTCCCCAACGAGGACGACGACTTCAACTCCTGCAAATACTGCCCGGTGAATCACTCCTGCCGCACGCGTCACGACCTCGACGAGCGCTACGCCGTACAACGCTTCCGCGATCCGCGCACGCTGCTCTCGAAAGGCGCGGAGTGATGCAGCAACAGCTGCCTCTGTGGGGGACCGGTGATCCTGCCGGTCAGGACAGGCGGGATCGTCTGTCCGCCACGCGGCGCAACCTCGTCATCGAAGCCGGCGCCGGCACCGGCAAGACCACCGCGATCGTGGCCGAGGTGCTGAAGCTGATGCTGGAACGGTCGGAGCTGGAGCCGGAGCGCATCGTCCTGATGACCTTCACCGAGAAGGCCGCGGGTGAGATCGCGGATCGCATCCGCATCGCACTCGAAGAGCTCGCGAACGGCGCGACGGAGTGGCCGGTCGGCTCGCCGAATCCGCTCGTGCGCGTGCTGCCGCTCCAGCGCGTGGCACTGGCGCGCCATCTCGAGAACATCGACTCGCTGCGGTCGCAGACCATCCACTCCTTCTGCCAGTCGCTGCTGCGCAGCTTCCCCATCGAGGCCGGACTCGATCCGCAGTTCAAGATCATCGAAGGCTTCGAGCGCTCGCTGCTCTACGGCCAGCTGTACGACGCGTGGCTCGACGACGAAACGCGCGTGCACCCGATCCCCGAAACCGTCCGGGAGTGGGAAATCCTCTTCGCCCACCTCGGCTATCTCTTCCAGATTCGCGACGTCATCCTCGGTCTCATCAACCGCCGCGACCTGCTGAACGAGACCGGGTACGACTTCGGCTCTTTCGAGACCGACGTGCTGCCGCGGCTCGAGGACGCGGTAATCTGGATCCGCGGCGATTCGGCGACGTGCAAGGACGCGCCGGCGACCCGCGTCGCGAGCTACCTGCGCGAGACGCGCTTCAGCTGCGGCACGCTCGATCAGTGGATCGAGTACCTGCAGCCCATCGCGTCGTCCATCCGCGACATCGACTTCCGCTATTGCGGCGCGCTCAAGGAGCCGATGACGTTCCTCCGCAGCGGCGACCGCGGCGAGTCGCTCGTCGATCGCCTGGCCTCGCATCGCGGGGCCATCGCGCTGCTGGCTCTCACGCGCCGCTTCCTGAATTTTCTCGATGAAGAGAAGCGCAAGCTC
>DATLBM010000381.1:0-5311 GCA_035526885.1 Thermoanaerobaculia bacterium
CGCGATCGCTGCTGTTCAACTGGGCTTCGGAAGCGCGCAAGTTCGCGCCGCACCTGCGCGTGCTCGAACATCACGGCACGGACCGCGACCGCAACGTTTTCGAAGAGGCGGATCTCGTGCTGACGACGTACGCAACGATGCGCCTCGACGTCACGCGTCTCGCGGAGACGCAGTTCGAGTACGTGATCCTCGACGAGGCGCAGGCGATCAAGAACGCGTCGAGCCAGGTGGCGAAAGCGAGCCGTCTGCTGCGCGGCAACCATCGCCTCGCGCTGAGCGGCACTCCCATCGAAAACCACCTCGGCGAGCTGTGGTCGCTGTTCGAGTTCCTCAATCACGGCCTGCTCGGATCGGTGCGCTCGTTCAACCGCACGTTCGCCGCGAAGAACGCGCCGCCGGAACGCCGCGAGGCGCTCGCACGCGCGCTGCGTCCGCTCATCCTTCGCCGCACGAAAGAGCAGGTCGCGCCGGAGCTGCCGGAGCGCACCGAGCAGACGCTCTACTGCGAGCTGGAAGGAAAACAGAAGCAGCAATACGACGAGCTGCGCGATCACTACCGCGATCTCCTCCTCGGCCGCATCGGCAAGGCTGGCGGCATCGAGAAGGCGCGCATGCAGATCCTCGAGGCGCTGCTGCGCCTGCGCCAGGCCGCGTGTCATCCGGCATTGATCAATCCCGACACCGACGCCGCAAGCGCGAAGACCGAGCTGCTGCTCGAGGAGCTGCGCGACGTGATCGCCTCCGGCCATCGCGCGCTGGTCTTCTCGCAGTTCACGTCGTTTCTCGACATCGTGCGCAAGAATCTCGACGCGGACGACGTCGACTACCTCTACCTCGACGGCCGCACGCGCGACCGCCAGTCGCTGGTCGAAGAGTTCCAGCGCCCCGACGGCCCGCCGCTCTTCCTCATCAGCCTCAAAGCCGGCGGCCTCGGACTGAACCTCACGAACGCCGACTACATCTTTCTCCTCGATCCGTGGTGGAACCCCGCCGTGGAAGCGCAAGCCATCGATCGCGCGCACCGCATCGGCCGCACGAACCCCGTCGTGGCCTATCGCCTCATCGCGCGCGACACGGTGGAAGAGAAAATCCTCGAGCTGCAGGCGCGCAAACGCGAGCTCGCCGAGTCGATCATCTCCGAGGACAACAGCGTGCTGCGACGGCTCGAGGTGGAGGATCTCGAGCTCTTGCTCAGCTGATTTTCTCTTCCGTTTCCGTCAGCGCCTCGCACTGCGCGTCGAGCGCCGCGTACGCGTCGCCGTGTTTATCGCGAAACGCGCGGAACGCCGCCTCGTCCACCCAATGATCGATGGTGAGGTACTCGCGATCGTCGGCGACGCTGCGATAGAGCTCCGTGCCGAGGTAGCCGCGCGACGAACGAAAAAGCTGCACCCAGGTGCCTGAAGGTCCGTAGTGCCGCTCGAACTCCTCACGCGCACCGGCGCGGATGCGGAACTTCCAGACGATCGTCACCGTGCCATGATCGCATCGCCGCAGTACGCACGACGACCGACCCGCCCGGCCACCGCGATCAGCGGCGCACAGCGTCCGCTGCATCGCGGTGAGCAACCGCGGCCCGAAGGCCCGCGTGTTGCGCAAGATGATAACGTCCGCTCCCGTGCGTTTCCGAGATGCGGCGTCCGCGTTCATCCGCCATTGCCAGTCCATCCGGAAGCTGTCGCCACACACGATCCGCGCGTACGAGCTCGATCTGGCCCGCTTCTCCCAGTTTCTCGGCCGGCGCGCGAACGTCGCAGCGTGCGACAAGTCGAAGATCCATGACTACGTCCGCCATCTCTTCGACGACCGCGAGTTGAAAGAGTCGAGCGTGAAACGCCATCTGGCGACGCTGCGCAGTCTCTTTCGCTGGCTGGAGGAGGATGAGGAGATCGAGGATCCGTTCCGCGGCGCGCGCATTCGCATCCGCATGCCCAAGCGTTTGCCGCGGGTGATCGCGCGTGCGGATCTGAAGCGCCTGCTCGTGCATGAGCGTCCGCATGCGTTCATCGATCTGACCGCGTACGTCGCGACGGAGCTGCTCTTCGCGACGGGCATGCGCGTCAGCGAGCTGGCCTCGCTGCTCGACGCGGCAGTCGATCTCGACGACGGCACGATCACCATCATCGGCAAAGGCAATCGCCAGCGTCGCGTGTTCGTGCCCGACGAACTGAAATCGCTGCTGCGCGACTACCGCATCGCGCGCGCAGCGCATGACGCTCCGACGTTCCTCGTCAACTCGCGCGGCGCGGCTGCATCGCCGCAGTTGATCCGGCGGTTGATTCGCGAGCACGGGGAGCGCAGCGCCGTGCGCGACCGCGTCACGCCGCACATGTTCCGCCACTCCGTGGCCACGTACCTCCTCGAGGAAGGCGTTGACATCCGCTACGTCCAGAAACTCCTCGGACACCGCAGCATCTCGACGACCGAGATCTACACGCACGTCGCGGATGCCGCGCTCAAGGTGCGCATCACGGAGCGTCATCCGCGACGCGGCATCGTGGCCTCAGTGTCATCCCAATGGCCTTAAGTTAGGCGCACACTTGTCACCGGGAGGGCGTGATGGGGAAGAAGCGAGGGGTGGGCGACTTCGAAGGATTGGGAGTGCTGGACACAGCATTTCCGCTGCGCGAAGTGAAGCAGATCCTGGGTGAGCTAGGTCGTGAGAGTCGGCGGAGGCGAAAATTGCCGGCCGAACTGATGGTGTACTACTCGATCGCGCTTGGCTTGATGTGCGCGGTTGGTGCTCGACAGGTGCTTCGGCATCTGCTGGACCACCTGCGGGAGGACGAGCCGGTCGGCGGGCCTCTGGCAACGGAGGCAGCGATTACGCAGGCACGTCAGCGCCTGACCGTGGCGCCATTGCGGGCGCTGTTCGAACGGTTCGTGCAGCCCATTGCCGGTAAGTGGCTCAAAAGCGCGTGGTATCGGAGTTGGCGTGTGGTGACGATGGACGGAACGACACTGCGCGTGCTCGATACGGACGGGAACGAGGAGCGGTTTGGACGGCCCTCGTCCCGACGAGGGACCACTGCGTATCCGCAAGTGCGGTTGGTCGGGCTGCTCGAGAACGGAACAAGGGTTCTGTTCGCGGTCGCTACGGGCGCTTATCGCACGGCTGAAAATGTGCTCGCGCGCTTGGTGATTCCGCGGCTGAAGCCAGGGATGATCTGCTTGGCGGATCGCGGCTTTTTCGGGTATGACCTTTGGGATCAGGCGGTTGCGACTGGAGCCGATCTGCTTTGGCGCATCAAATCAACGCTCAGGCTTGCTGACATCGAGCGGCTGCCGGATGGATCGTACCGAGCACGCCTGCGTTCCAAAGGCAAGCTACTCGAGGTGCGGCTGATTCAGTTCACGCTCACGTTCAAGTCTCGGCCCGCCGAACACTACCGCCTGATCACCACCATCACAGATTACCGGCGCGCACCGGCCACCGAGTTGGCACACCTGTATGCCAAGCGCTGGACGATCGAGACGATGTTCGATGAACTCAAAGTCCGGATCGGCGGACCGAAGTTGCTGCTGCGCAGCGCCACGCCCGACCTGGTCGAGCAGGACATCTATGGCCTGCTGCTCGCGCACTTCGGAGTGCGCCACGAGATGCTCGGCGCTGCGCGGGAGCAGGACATTGATCCAGCCGAGTTCTCGTTCGACAACGCCTTGGCCGTGATCATCCGACGCCTCCCGGAGATGGTTTCTTTTTCCCCCTCGGCAGAGGCAGCGCTGCCGTAAACATATCCGCCGCGAGATCGCCGAGGTGCGCGTCCGAATACGTCCTCATCGCCATTGCCCCAGAGGCCTCAAACACAAAGCCAGCAGCTTCCCGATTTTCAACCGTGCACAGCGACGCACTCTCTCGTTTACAGAAGAGCCGATGCTCGGCTTAACTTAAGGCCATTGAGGTGTCATCCTGAGCCGCCGGAGCGTAGCGGAGGACGGTCGAAGGATCTTCCCTGCTACGTGGCGCGTGGGAAGGTCCCTCGACTTCGCTGCGCTTCGCTCGGGATGACACGGCGACCGGAATACCGGTTTAGGGGTTGCTGTTCGGCCGGACGCTCGGGTACGATTCCGCGCCCATTTCATCCACAGGTTTTACAGGGAGTTAGTGAATACATGCTGAAGATTCGTTTGCGCCGCGGTGGAGCCACTCATGCCCCCTTCTACCGCATCGTGGTTTCCGACTCGCTCAAGACGCCGGCAGCGGCGACGGTCGAGCAGATCGGCCACTACGACCCGAAGAAGAACCCGGCTGACGTGAAGATCGACCGCACGCGCGTCGACTACTGGGTCAGCAAGGGCGCGCAGCTCTCGCCGACGGTGAAGTCGCTGCTCAAGAAGTACAAGGCGTAGTTCTGACGGCGGCCTGAAGGCCGCCTCTCCACTTCCATGGACGAGCTGATCGAGTTTCTGGCCAAGTCCCTCGTCGACAATCCCGACGAGGTGCGCGTGAGCCATCACCAGCGCGATCAGCAGACCGTCCTCGAGCTGGAAGTCGCGGAAGCGGACCTCGGCAAGGTGATCGGCCGCCAAGGACGCACCGCGCGCGCGCTGCGCACGCTGCTCAACGCGGCCGGATCGAAGTCGCGCCGCCGCTACTCGCTCGACATCCTGGACTAGCCGGCACGGCCGGCAGCGCAGATTGCCCAAGGCTTCGGCACATGAGTCGCCAGACGGTTCATTCTTCGCGAGAGCAAACCCCATGACCCGCATCGCCGTCGGCGTGATCCGCAAGGCGCACGGCGTTCGCGGCGAAGCGAGCGTCGAGCCGTGGACCGATTCCCTGGAGCGCTTCGACGACCTCGAATCCGTGACGCTGGTCTCTCCTGATGAAGCGCAGACGCGCGAGACGTCGGTCGAGTCCGTGCGCATTCACGCGGGGCGCGCTCTCTTGAAGTTCGCCGGCATCGAGACTCCCGAGGACGTGCAGCAACTGCACAACTGGACGGTGGAGATTCCGGAGTCCGAGGCGCGCTCGCTGGAACAGGATGAGTACTTTCTGCACGACCTCGTGGGACTGACACTGATCGACGCCGAAGGCCGCACCCGCGGCGTCGTCACGGACGTTTACGAGGGCGGTGGCGGCATGCTCCTGAACGTGAAGCGCGGCGACGGCAGGGAGTTCGAGGTGCCGTTCGCGGCGGACCTGTGCACGTCGGTGGATCTCGAGGCAAAGCAGATGATCGTCAGTCTGCCCGAGGGGATCGAGGACCTCGATGCCGTTGCGGATTGATTTCGTCACGATCTTCCCGAACATGATCGCGCCGCTGATCGCCGAGGGCGTGATCGCGCGCGGCGTGAAGCAGGGACTGCT
>DATLBM010000382.1:0-3869 GCA_035526885.1 Thermoanaerobaculia bacterium
CGTCTGTTCCGCGGGCTTGAGCACCACGCAATTGCCCATGGCCAGCGCCGGCGCGGACTTCCACGACGTGATGGCGATGGGGAAGTTCCACGGCACGATGATGCCGCACACGCCCACCGGCTCGCGAAACGAGAGCAGCACGCCCGGCGCCGCCGCGGGGATGGTCTGCCCGCCCACTTTGTTCGTGGCGCCGGCGTAGTACTCGAAGACGTTCGCCGCCAGGCCGACCTCATCGCGAGAGTCGCGAATGGGCTTACCGACGTTGCGCGACTCGAGTCGGGCCAGCTCGTCGGCATTCTCACGAATGAGCGCGGCGAAGCGATTGAGCAGTTGTCCGCGCACGCGCGTGTTGATGCGGCGCCATTCGCCGGTGAATGCGCGTTGCGCCGCGCGGACGGCGGTGTCGAGGTCGTCGACGGTCGCCTGCGCGACGTCGCGCAGAGGCTCGCCGGTGGCGGGTTCGATCAGGGTCGTTGTCATGCGGTCTTTCGGTTCTACGGATTTCTCACACGGGACGCAATCATGCCGGAGCCTTGGGCAACCAGCGCTGCCGGCCGTGCCGGCTTAGTCAGGCGCCGGCATGTCCGTGGCCGGCTCGCCCTGCAGCGTATGCCAGCCGATTGCCAGCAGCACGATCACCGCGCCGGCGATGGCGAACGCGGACGGCGCCTCGCCGAGAAACAGCAACACCCACACCGGATTCGCAACCGGCTCCAGCATCCCGGTGAGCGAGGCCTCCGTCGCGGTGACATGCTGCAGTCCCTTCACGAACGCCGCGTAAGCGAAGCCGATCTGGAACACGCCCAGGAACAGCAGCGCCAGGAACGATTTCATGGTCAGCCCGAGGTCGTGCATGACGAACGGGAACAGCGCGACAGCGATGAACACGTTGCCCCACACCACCGCCGCGCGCGAAGAGTCATGCTCGCGCCGCAGCGCCAGGATCAGTCCCGCGAAAAAGAAGCTGGACAGGATGGCCATCCCGTTCCCCGCCATCCCTCGGCTCTCGAACTTCCCGACGAAGAAGAGCGTCATGCCCGCCAGTGCCACGGCGATGGCGATGGCGTCGCGCGCGCGCATCGCCTCGCGCAGCACGAGCGGCGAGAGCAGCAGCACCCACACCACTCCCGCGTACTGCAGAAAGATCGCGTTGGCCGCCGTCGTCCAGCGAGTGGCGATCACGAACGTCGTCAGACACGCCCCATAGCAAACGATGGCTGTGACGAACGGAAACGTAGGACGCGCTTTTGCGCGTCCCCGGAAAACGGCAAACAGAGTGATGGCCGCGAACACCGATCGATAGAACGTGACCTTCAGCGGCGGATCCGCGAGGTACTTCACGCCGATGCCGCCCGTCGACCAGAGCAGCGCGGCCACGACGATGAACAGCAGTCCGGTGCGGCGCGGAGTCACGCGCGCGATGTATCACGATTCATGCGCGCGCCGCTTCTGCCGCAACGTGATGGTGTAGCCGAGGAGACCGTTGAGGATCATGATGCCGTTGGTGACGGCGAAGACCCAGTTCTTCACCAGCAGGCTGTAGATCGTGAAGCCGACCGACGCCGCGAGCTGCCCGACGAACAACCATGTCGAGACGCCCGCGCTCGTGCGGTCGGACCACTGCTTGTGAATCTGCTTGGCGATGGTGGCGACGAGGATGATCGAGCTGGCCCAGCCGATGATCTCGATCATGCTCCCGGTGTCATCCCGAGCGAAGTCGAGGGACCCCCAGCCCACGAAGCGCGCCGCCGCGCGTCAGTTCGCAATGTAGGGTCCGCGCTCCATCTGCATGCGCACATCGCTCTCGGCCGGCGGACAGTTCAGGGGGTCCTCCGGGGGAGGCACGACCACGGCGCATTCGCGCACGAGCTCGGCCAGCGTGTCGATCTCCAGCGGCTTGTTCAGCACCGCCGAGACGATCTCCGGATCGAGAAACGCATCGCTCCGCCCGTCCCGCACCGCGATCACGAACGAAGTCGCCTCCGGACGCTCGTCGCGGAAGCGCGTCAGAAAGTCCACGGCGTCGCTCATGTCCGCGTCCACGAGCACGAGCGCATAGTCACAACTGGTCACTCTTTTCAGCGCATCCTCGGCCGACACGGCCGTGTCCACGCTCACCGGCTGGTGCCGCAGGATCGTAAACAACATGACCCGCAGCACGTCGTTGCTTTCCACGATCAGGACCCTAGGTTCGTCTTTCATGGTGGGAATACAAATCTCAAAAGGCATGCCTAATTCGGCCTGGTTGAGACCGGCACCGAAACCTCGGTCGCGACCGGCGCCGGAATGGCTTCGATGCACCCCGCGACCGTGTCCAGGAGCAGGTCGATGTCGAACGGTTTCTGCATCGTGCCCACGATCATGTCCGTGTGCACCTTCAGCGGCTCGCCGCCGGCGGCGGTGAGGATGAGCACGCGCGGGCGCGTCATCACCGGCTGCTCGGCGAGCTGTGCCACGAGCTCGTAGCCGCTCATGCGCGGCATCATCAGGTCGAGGACGATCAGCGCGTAGCGGCGCGCACCCATGTGATCCAGCGCGTCGACCCCGTTGCGGGCGGTATCCACCTGGAAGCCGCGCCGCCGCAGGACCGTACGGAGGAGTGCACGAATTGCATCGTCGTCATCGACTACAAGGATCCGGTTTTCGAGTCTCATTTTGCGGCCGCCACGCCCGTGCTGCAAATACCCACAAAGCAAGGCTTGCGCCGCTATTTGACGAGCGCCGAGACCGCGCGGAACTCGTCCGTTCCGGCCGCGCGCAGCAGCTCGAACAGCGCCATCTCGGTCGAGCTCAGCCTCGCGCCATCGGAGGCCATCCGCCGCAGCGCGACGTCCTTGTTCGCCGACGTGCGCGACGACACCGCATCGGCGACGACCCACACGTTCACACTCTCGGCGAGAAGCTCACACACCGTCTGATACACGCAGACGTGCGTCTCCACTCCGGCGATGAGCACCTGCGTGCGTCCGGCGAGATCGATGTGCGTTGCGGCGGAGAAAGAGATCTTCTCGATCGGCGCGTAGTGCTCGCCCAATGCGTCGCGAACACTCCCCACCGTCCGCCCGAGCCCCTTCACATACTGCTCGGTGATGATCACCGGAACGCCGAGAACGTGCGCGCCGCGAATGAGCCGCACGAGGTTCTTCTCGATCGCCTCGCGCTCGTGAATGACGGGCATGAGCCGCTCCTGAACGTCGATGATGAGCAGGACGCAGGCGTTGCGATCGAGGAGCATGTCAGCGGCCGTCCTTTGCGGATACGTGATTTCGCGCTTCGCGCACGAACTGATCCAGATCGCCAGCGCGGATGCGCTCTTTCGGAACGACGTAGCCCTGGACGTCGCTGAGCATTACGAGCACGTGGCGCGAGGTGACGGCTACATCGTGCACGCTTGTCCATCTCCGTGCGACATGAACCTGTCCCGCCAGGACAAGATCCAAACGCCGTCGCCCGCGGCTCCTCCCACGACCATCACTACCGATTTCGTGATGAGCCATAGGAGGCCGCGAATGGCCGCGACGATGAGCACTTCATTCACAACGGCGGTCAGGTCGTATTCGATTCTCATCGGTCGGGACGCATGACGAGGAGCATGGCCGCGCAGTTTACTTATGATGAAGAAACTCTGAACAGGAGGTCCTCGTGAAAGTCACCGGCATCTGCCCGAAATGCACTTCGACCGTGGAGAAGCTCCGCGCGAAGCTCGCCGCGTGGAGTCCCGCATGAAACGGCGCGCCTTGCTGGCCTTTCTGCTCTGCGCGGTTTCGGCGATCGCGGAACCGACGGCCATCCGCTTCCAGCGCCTGGTGCTGGGGAACGGCGACGTCGTCGACGATCCCATCGTGATCGTGGAGAGCGGCAACGTCGTT
>DATLBM010000383.1:0-7765 GCA_035526885.1 Thermoanaerobaculia bacterium
ACGCCACGTCGTACGCCGCGCTGGCCAGGGCGAAGCTGGGCGACGAGACGCGTGCGTTCTTGCTGCTGGAGGAAGCGGCGCGCTACGCCAGCGACGACGCCGAGGCGTGGAACCTTCAGGCTTCGGCGATGCGCGTCCTCGGGCATCCGCGCAATGCCATCGCCGCCGCGCGCAACGCGGTGCGGGTGGCGTAGGAGCCGCTCGACGTCGCGGTGTATCAGCACGCACTGGCGACGGCGCTGATCGATGCCGGCGATGACGCCGAGGCCGAGCAACTGCTCGTCACCGTCACGACTGCGCTGCGCTCCGACACCTTCGCGTCGCTCCGCAAGCAGGCGGCAAACGCGGAGGCGTTCGAGATCTACAGCTCCGCGCGCGGCGACGTGTCCGCGTACGTGTCGCTGCTGAACCGCGCACAGTTGCGCCTTGCATCGCTGTATGAAAAGCGCGGCGCGATCGAGCTCGCGCGCGCCGAGTACCGCCGCGTGCTCGAAGGACGCAGCGACGACGTGATCGCGCTCGCGGCGCTGGCGCGCCTCGCCTCTTCGAACGACGAGCGCGCGAAGTTGTATGCCGAGGCGTTCGAGGCCAACCCGTTCTCGCCCGCGCTCATCCGCGAGTATCGAAAGAATCCCACCGAGCCCGCGACGGACATGCAGCGCGCGCTCGTCGCGCTCGAGCACCAGGACCGCCGCGCCGCACGCGAATTGCTCGAGGCGATGCTGAAAAAGTTCCCGTCGAACGAGACGCTCCTGCGCCTGCGGCACGAAGCGGAGGCAGAGCCGTTCACGATGCCGTCGAAGACCCCGAGCGCCAGCGAACTGCGCGCACTGATCGACACATTCGAAACGCTGACGCCCGAACAACGCGCGGCACTCGACTCGGCAACGTTTACGAGCGAGATCACGAACGGCGCGATCGAAGGTGTGCCGGTCTCCACCGCCAACCGCCAACCGCCAACCGCCAACCCGGTCACCTACCGCATCCTCGGCGTCGGTGAAAACGGCGTGTTGCTCATCGAGGTGATCCCGTGAACGCGCTCGCGCTGGTCGTGCTGATCGCGACCTCGAAAGGCATCGTCACCGCGCACGATCACCGCATCGAGCTTGCGGGCGTGTGGAGCGTCGACGGCGTGCAGCACGCCACATCCATCGCCGCGAGCGGTGACAAAGTGGTGGTCCTCGATGCCATCAACAACGAGGCCGTGATCGTCGAAGACGGCCGCGCGCAACGAATGAAAACGGCCGAAACGCCCATCGCCGCAAGTTTCGTCGGCAACGATCTCTACATCCTCGCGCGCGATGCGGGCGTGTTGCACCACGCCGGCCACGACGACATCAGAGTCAAAGCCGATCTCCTCGAAGGTCCATATCTTTACGATCGCGCCTCCGGCGCGCTGACGAAGATCGGCGGCGCCAGGATCACGGTCCCGCCCTTCGCTTCCGATCTCGAAGTCGACGGCGACACCGTCTACCTCACCTACCCGCGCGAGGGCGCCGTGCGCAGCGTGACCAGCGGCAGGATCGAGACGATCAGAGTCGGGGCCGTGCCGGTCGACCTCGCCATCGCCGGCAACATGCTCGCCGTCGCCGATCCGTCCTCGAAGCGCGTCTGGATCACCGAAGGCCGGCAATCCGTGGCCGAGGCGTTTGCGCGCGGCTTCATTCGCGGATTCCTCGGACTCTCGGGCGGACGCCGCGACCGCGAGTTTCCCACCGGAGTCGACCGCGTGGAAACGCGCGGGCGCGTGTGGATCGCGTACGACTCCGCGAGCGGCACGCTCTACGAAGTGCACAAGAAACAGAGCACTGTCATCGCGCGCAACGTCCCCGCGAACGGCTGGGCTCCGACCGCGGATGGCGTCGCCTGGTGGAACGGTACGTCGGTTGCACAAAAGGCCTTCCGATGACTGAAAGACAACCCTGCCGGAAATGCGGGCGCGCCATCGACGCGATGGCCGGGCGCTGCCCGTACTGCAACTGGGACCAGGCCCAGGTACCGCCGCCGCCGGAGCAAGTCGCTGTCCCGCCCGCCGTGGCCAACTACAAACCGCCCGAGGAGATGAACCTCCGCAAGATCATCGGTCTGGCCGGAGCGGCCATCATCATGCTCGTCGGCGCCTTCCTCATCGGAATGGTGATCAACCGCGACGGCGCGCCGGACAAGGCGCCGGAGACGGTCGAGGAGCAGGCCGCCGAGCACAACGCCGAGAACCACAAGCAGAAACGCGCCGACACGCCGCTCATCCCCGCGGGTCAGGGCGGCATCGATCAGAATCCGATCACCAGCGTGCCGGTGGCGGCGCCGCCGGGACAGACCCCGAACGACTACGCCCGCACCGACGCCACCGCCGTCTCCTCGGACGAATACGCGCAGCTGGCGCGCCGCGCCCAGGCGGACCAGAAAAAGAAGATGGCCGTGCTGGTCGATCCGCGATCGCTGACCGGACCCGCGTATGCGCAAGGCGAGCAGCCGGTGCGGCGCACTGCGTCGCTGGCTTCGAATCGCCGGCCGCTGTCGGACACGCTTTCGGCGGGCTCGCCGCGCGCGGTGCACAACGCATCCGTGCGCACGCGGCCGATCCCGCAGTATCAGCCGATCCCGCGGGTGGGCGGTCACGGCACGGCGCGCTTCACGCTGATGATCGGAACCGACGGACGCGTCAAGGACGTGAACATCGAGCGGACGCTGATGGGCGGCAACACCGCCGCGCTGATCGGCTCCATTCAGTCGTGGCGCTTCAAGCCCGCAACCGAAAACGGACGCCCAATCTCGGCGCCGTACAGCGTTGAAATATCATTCAAGCCGTGAGCAGCAACGGAAATTGTGCCAGCTGTGGCCGCGCCATCGACGTCGCGGCCAAAACCTGCCCGTACTGCGGCGCCGATCCGCAGACGGGCGAAAAGGCCGTCGACACGCAGGCCATCCTGCAGGAAGTCTTTCATCCGCGTGAGATCTCGACCTCCGAAAGCGTCATGGAGTTCGCGCGGCAGCGGCAGGGCGTCGTGCTCGTGGGCACGCTCATCGTCGCCTTCCTGATCCTGGCCGGCATCCATCAGTTGATGACCGTGCGCAACGCGAACGCGGTCACCGACGCGCCGGCCGTGCCGCTCAGCGAGATCACGGACATGGCCAATCAGCCGAAAGCCGCGACGACGTCCGCGCCGATGCCGGAGCTCGACTTCCCGTTCGACGGCCATCCGCAGACGATGCGCACGTTCATCGTCGAGCGCGGAGCGGTTGCACCGGCGGCGGCACTCGCACCGCCCCCGCCCGCCGCGACGGGCACCGCGGCACCCGTGCAGCTCCCGTCCGTGAGCACGCTGCCCGCGCGTCCGGCGCCGCAACCGCAGCGTCCCTGATGAGCATCTGGTTCTGGGCCCTCCTCATCGCCGTCGCGCTGATGGGATGGCTCGTGGCCTGGATGCTGTCGCAGAAACCGATCACCAACGCGCAGCAGCTCATTCAGCAGCGCCGCTACGAAGACGCGGTGATGGAGGCCAATCGCACGAACGATCCGCTTCATCGCGCCGAAGCGCTGAAGCTCCTCGGGCGATACGAAGAGGCCATCGCGTCGTACCGGCAATCGAATGATCCCGCCGCGCGCGAAGGCATCGCACTCTGCCTCGCGCACCTCGGACGCGATCTCGATGAGGCGCGCGAGCTGATGGAAACGCAGATCGCGCAGTATCCGCAGATCCAGGAGTTCCAGTCGCTGGCGTTGGCGTACGTGCTGCTGCGCGCGGGCGATCGCGAGTCCGCGCTCCGTCTCTTTCGGGACAACGGCGAACTGCTCGAGACGCGCTTCCGCGACGACTACACCGATCCCGATCCGCTGCTCGCCGAAACACTGTTTCTGTACGGCACGCTCGCGGATGCGAATGGACAGGAAGCGCTGGCCGACTCGCTGTGGCGTCAGGCGGAGAAATGGGGCTGGACCGACTTTCGCAGGCGAAGTCAGGCATGAATAACGCGCCGACGATCGTTCGACTCCTCCGCTTCCCGGAATCCCTGCGTCTCGTCCGCAAAGGACGGGAGTTCATCGGACCGCTGCGCCGCTCCGGACCGCTCGTGCTGAGCGACCGCCATGGGCAGATCGACGTCACGTTTCGCCTCACGTATCCCGGTTTCACGTTCGCCACCGGCGGCAACACGGTGACGGTGACCGAGGCGTTCTACGAAGGCGAAACGCGCGACATCCTGCTGCCGTGGCAGCTCGTCGTCGCCGGCGATCACCGCATGGACGAGATCATCCTCGAGATCGACGTCGCCTACACCGGCACGGATGATGTGCACACGGCCACGGAACCGCTGGAGCTGCACTACGGCGTGTCGCGCCGCCGCGCGGCGACCGTCGCCGCGGGCACCGCGCTCGCCGCTGCGGCAGTGGCCGCGGTTGCCGTGGGACGCCGCAAACGCGAAGTCGTTGCCGACGAAGACACCGAGCTGGCGCTCTTCAACTTCGGCCGCAGCTCCGCTCCACGCACGCGCACCACGGGAAAGAAAATCGTGCGCGACGCCGACACAACCGACGTAGCGGTGCTCAACGTAGGACGGGCTTCAGCCCGTCCATCTCCTTCGAAGAAGAAAGCGACAGCGAAAAAGGCTGCGTCGTCGAAGAAGGCGTCTTCTTCGAAGAAAGCCTCTTCATCAAAAAAGGCTTCCTCCTCTAAGAAAACCTCGAAGAAAACCACGAAGAAAGCTACGAAGAAAGCGCCTGCGAAGAAAGCCGGTGGAACTCGCCGCGGATCGAGTGCATCCCGATCGGCGCCGCGCAAGGGTGCACGCGGTTCGTCATCAGCACGAAAATCATCGAGCCGTCGACCCACACGGAAGTCCCGGTAAATCCCATGTGCCCGAAGGACCGCGGCGAGAGGCCCGGTCCTTCGAGCGCGAAGCCCAGCCCCCGCCCCGGCGCGTGCGTACGCGTCGCTTCTTCGATCAGCTCGCGCGAGACCAGCTCTCCCCGCACGAATCCCTGCATGATGCGATACGTGTCCGCCGCCGTGGCGAACAGCCCCGCGTTGCCGAGGGTCCCGCCCGCGTGAAAAGAGTTCCCGTCGTTCGGCTCGCCCCACATCAATCCCTGCCGGAATCCCGCGAATCCCACCACCGAGAAGGCGCGCGGCTCGAAACGCTGGCCCCACTCCGTCGCCGCGATGCGAGGCTTGAGCGACTGGGGAGGATCGAAGTACGCGTCGCGCAGCTGCAGCGGCTCGAAGATGCGCTCATGCGCCGCACGCCGGTAGTCGCCGAAGATCTCGTTCAGCGCAAAGTACAGTAGATAGAAATTGAGATCCGAGTACATCACGCGCGATCCGCGCGGCGCCTCCGGACCATCGCGCTCGATGGCCTCCATCACGCTCGGATATGTGAAGGTCGGCAGCCACGCGCGCAACCCCGACGTGTGCGTGAGCAGCTCGCGAAAGGTGTAGCCGCGGTACTCGTCATCGAGGGAGATGCGTCCTTCGGCAACCGCCTGCAGGATCAGAATCGTCGTGACCAGCACCTTCGTCGTCGACGCGCAGTCGTAAATCGTGTCCGTCGCGGCCTGGATGCGCAGCGGCACCGCCACCGCGTGGCCCAGGGCGTTCGTGCGCACGATGCCGTCGCTCGTGCCGATGGCGTAAGTCGCGGAAGGGAAAGACCCCACGTCGATCTCGCGCGAGAGGAATGAATCCAACACGGGCGGGAGTATGTATCACGTGTCATCCCGAGCCGCCGCAGCGAAGCGAAGGACGGTCGAGGGACCTTCCCCGCTGGAACGTCCTTCGACTCCGCCGCGCTCCGCTCAGGAAGACACGCGACCGGGTATGCACACGATTCGCGACCATCGCGCGGCTCGTACCATGTACGATCCCCGGCCAAATCGGTCTCACCCTTAAAAAACAATGTTTCGTCTCGAACAGCTCGAAATTCACGGCTTCAAGTCTTTCTACGACCCCGCCAGGCTGACCTTTCCCGCGGCCCTGACCGCGGTGGTCGGTCCGAACGGCTGCGGCAAGTCGAACATCTGCGACGCGCTGATCTGGGTCCTCGGCGAGAACCGCGCCTCGCACATCCGCGGCGAGACGATGGAAGACGTCATCTTCCAGGGCTCCGCGCGCCGCCGCGCCCTCTCCATGGGCGAAGTCACGCTCACCCTGGGCACGTTCAACGGCGACTCGAATCACCCCATGGCCGATGACGGCAAGATCACCATCAACCGCCGCGTCTTCCGCGACGGCCAGTCCGAGTTCCGCCTGAACGGCAAACGCGTCCGGATGAAAGACATCTCGGACATCCTCATGGACACGGGCCTCGGCATCCGCAACTACTCGGTGATGGAGCAGGGCAAGATCGACCTGATCCTCTCCAACAAGCCGCAGGACCGCCGCAAGCTGATCGAGGAAGCGGCCGGCATCACGAAGTACAAGACGAAGCGCCGCGCCGCGGAGCTCAAGCTCGAAGAGACGCAGCAGAACCTGCTGCGCATCGACGACACGCTGTCCGAGGTCACGCGCAATCTGAACTCGCTGAAGCGGCAGGCCTCGAAGGCGCGCCGCCACAAAGAGCTCGCCGACCAGCTCTCCATCGCCAAGCGCTCGCTCTACAAAGGACGCATCCTCGCCGCGCAGGTCGAAGAAGAAGCGGCGAACGCGGGACTCACCGGCGCGCAGACGCGCGAGAGCGAGCTCTCCGCGCAGCTCGGCGCGTCCGAGGCGGAGCTCGTGGAGACGCGCGGCGTCTACACCGATCGCGCCAACCGCGCATCGAAGATCCGCGAGGAGATCGCCGGACTGACCGGCGAAGTGGAGCGCCTGCGCTCCTTCCTCAATCAGTCCGAAACGAACCTCGGCGATCTCCTGCAGCGCATCGACAGCGGCCGCGCGCAGATCGCCACGTTCGAGACCGAGGCCACGGAGCAGCAGTCCGCGCTCGATGAGAAGACGCAGCAGCTCGAAGCCGCGCGCGCGGAGCGCAACCGCTTCCGCGAGATCGCCGACCAGGTGGAGCGCGATCGCCAGGAGAAAGGCGACGCCGTGCGCCAGCACGAGAAGTCGCTCTCCGAGTCGCGCGAGTCGCTCATGCGCACCATCGCCAAAATCTCCGAGGCGCGCAACCAGGTCCACCAGATCGAGATCGCGGTGGAGAAGTGCGAGTTCTATCTCTCCAAGCTCACCGAGTCCGCGCGCAAAGCGGCGGAGAGCCGCGACGGCGCACTCGCGCAGATGTACGAGTGGGAGCAGTCGGTGCGCGACGCGGAGCAGAACCTCTCCGTCACGCAGCAGACCGCGCGCGATGCCGTGGCGCGCCGCGACGAGCTCACGGCCCGCCGCGAATCGATGCGCCAGTCCCTCGGCAAAGCGCGCGACACGATCTCGCAGACGACGTATAAGGTCGATTCGCTGCGCACGCTCCTGGTCTCGCTCGAAGCGCAGGACGAGGATGTGCGCCGCGCGGTGATGGAGCTCATCCCCAACGCGGCCGCCGCGGCGGAAGCCGTTCGCGCGGCGCAGGGATTCGAAGCCGCGCTGGACACGCTCCTGCGCGATGTCTCGAAAGCGACGGTCGTCGAGTCGAGTGCGGTTGCGCATGAAGCCATTCGCCGGCTTCGCGAGCGCGGCGCCGGTCGCGGCGCGTTCATCACGATGGACTTCGCGCCGCGCAGCGAAGGCTCGCGCCGCGGCGACGCCGCGCATTCAGTCATCGGTGAAGGTGCGGTGGCCGACGCCATCCGTCACGCGATTCCGGAGGCGTACATCGTCGGCTCGCTGACCGAGGC
>DATLBM010000384.1:0-2528 GCA_035526885.1 Thermoanaerobaculia bacterium
GTGGAAGTTCTATCCGGCGTACGCGTGGGAGTGCGTAACCAAGCTCGGACGCTGGTTCTCGATCTACGCGGGACTGCGCTGGAAGTACATGCGCGTGAAACGCGATCCGCGGCGACTCGAGTACGTCGACACGGCGCTGACCCCGGTGACGGATGAGGATCAGGAGACGCTGGAGCTGTTTCACGAGACGCGGCCGGTGGTGCGGGCGGGGGCGGCGGCAGTGCGCGCGTAGCGGCGCTTCGCCGAGTCGTCAAGTCTTCGAGTCGTCAAGTCGTCAAGTGGCAACGCGCCTCTGCTCGACGACTCGACGACTCGAAGACTCGGCGACTCGAAACAAGGGGGTAGGGAAACGCCCCCCTCCCGACACTCCTCCGCGGGAGATTCAAAATTTATGGCAGGACAGGACTGGTCTATCCGCATTGCGCCGGATGGCGACACGTTCGTTTTCGATCCATCGCAGCAGAACGCCGAGAACTCGGACATGATCTCGTGGAACAACCGCACCGACGAGACGCATCAGCCGTGGCCCGCGGACGCGAACTGGGAGCCGCTGCCCGAGGATCAGGTCACGAAGGGATCGGCCGGGTGCTCGTATCTTTCGGATCCCATCGAGCCGTGGGAGTCGTCGTCGCCCGCGTACGTCTGCGCGGCGCCGCTGAAGGACTCCACCACCATCTATTACGTCTGCCGATACCACCCGGAAGAGCATGGAACGATCGTGGTGAGCGCATGAGAAAACTGATCTTCGTCCTTCTCCTTCTCGCCCTTCCTCTGCGCGCGCAGCAGGCCTGTCCCACGGGCCAGCCGCTGCCGAAGGTGCCGGAGATCGCCGCCACCGGCAACGTCCTGCGCGGCACGATCACCGTCAACTCCGAACAGCAGATGATCCCGTTCCGCAACCCGCCCACGGCGGAGACCACGACGTCCACGTTCCAGTGCTACCCGCAGTGGGTGCGCACGCTGCGCGGCAGCACCGTGCCCGCGTATCCGAACGTGGCCAAGGGCAGCTACGGCACGCCGCTGCCCGGTCCCACGCTGCGCGCGCGCGTCGGCGATCTCGTGCAGCTCACGCTCCTCAACCTCGTCGATCCCAGCGTCTTCCCGTACTCCATCGACCAGGGCGAGAAGTCATTCGGCTGCGATCAGACCAGCGTCTATCCCGCCAACGCCGGCGATCAATACCCGAACTGCTTCCACGGATCGAGCACGGCCAACATCCACTTCCACGGCTCGCACACGAATCCGAATACGACCGGCGACAACGTCTTCCTCGAGGTGCGCCCGTCGCCGCGCACGAAGGATCAGGCCAACGCGCCGACCGTCAACAACGGGACGTTCAAGGCCGCGTTCAACGAGTTCTTCGATCAGTGCGCGTCCATGCTCAAGGCCGGCGATCCGCTGATCGAGTGGCCGACCAGGTGGAGCGATCTCCCCTCCGCGTACACGCAGAAGCAGGAAGAGCTGCTCAAGGCCTACGACTCCAGCGGCGCGTATCAGAAGAAGCTCTGGCCCACCGACGCGCGCCAGATCGCGCAGGGCGCGTGGCCGCAGTACTCCATCGGCGCGTATCCGTATTGCTGGCGCATTCCGAACTACACGCAGACCGTGTGGCCGCCGGTTCCGCCGGCGAGTACCACCGCGACGAATCCCGCGCAGCACACGCACGGACCCGATGCCGCGAACACCGCGGGCGCCGGCACCGCCGAGCAGCCGGGCGTCGAGCCCACGCGACTCCTGCAGATGGGACAGGCGCCCGGCACGCACTGGTATCACGCGCACAAGCACGGCTCGACGGCGATCAACGTGTCGAACGGCATGACCGGCGCGTTCATCATGGAAGGGCAGTACGACGACGACCTGAACGCGCTCTACGGCAGGAACTGGACGCGCACGCAGCCGCTGATGATCATCAATCAGCTCGGCGTCTCGCCCAACCTCGAGCGCGGCGGCGGCGGCACGAACAAAGCCGGCCAGTCCCTCGGTCCCGACAAAGGTCCCAGCTTCGCCGTCAACGGCCAGCTCATGCCCGTGCAGAACATGGCCCCGAATGAAGTGCAGCTCTGGCGCATCGTCAACACCTCCAGCCGGGCGGGCGCGATCATCTCGCCGCCGGCCGGATTCCAGTGGCGCCAGATCGCGCAGGACGGCGTGCAGTTCAACAATTACAACTACACGAATCCCATCTTTCAGAATCAGCCGGTGCTGCTGATGCCCGGCAATCGCGCGGACATGCTGGTCAAGGCGCCAGCCGGTACCGGCAGAACGAACGTGCTCGTGCAGAACGTGGTCGATCCGACCGTGGACATGCAGAGCACTCCGCCGCCGGCGATGGTCACGCTGCTGACGGTCAACGTCACCGGCGCCTCGAAGCCGATGGACTTCCCGACGAGCGCGGGCACGTTCCCGCCGTTCCTGGCCGACATCAAGGCCGCGGAGGTGACGGGCACGAAGGTGATCCGGTTCTCGACGAGCAAAGGCAGCACCGGCGCGTCGCAGCACTACATCGACGACAAGAAGTTCAGCGGCGA
>DATLBM010000385.1:0-5776 GCA_035526885.1 Thermoanaerobaculia bacterium
TCGACGAGCCCGTCGTCGAACCAGAGCCGGTCATCGAGATCGAGGCCGAAGCGCCGCCGGCGATCGAGATCGAGGTCGAGCCGCAACCGGAGCTGGTCTCCGAGCCGTTGCTCGACTTCGAAGAGACTGTGCCCGAGTTGCCCGCGATCGACGAGCTCGTCGAGCCGGAGGAAGTCGAGACCGTCGAGCCGTTCTTCGGCGTCGAGGGTCTGGACATCGAAGAGCTCGAGCTGCCGCTCGAAGACCTGAACGAGATCGACTTCTACATCGAGCAGGAGCTGTTCGACGAGGCGCGCCGCAAGCTCGACACGCTGGAAACGCGCTTCCCCGGCGATCCCAGTCTGGCCTCGCGGCGACAGCGCATGGAGAACGCGGCGACGGCCGCGGCCGCGCGTCCGCCGGTGCTCTCACGCGACGAGATCGAGAGCGAGCTGCTCTCCGCAATCCCCGACGAAGACGACGACCTGATCATGCCCGAGGCGGCGCCGGAGCAGCCGGTGCTCGTCGAGCCGCCGCCCGAGACGCCGGTCCTCACCGCGGCGCTCGTGGAGGAGGAGAACCTCTTCGCCGACGAGGACAACTTCTTCGACCTGGCCGCGGAGCTGGAGTCGGAGCTGGCCGCGGAGGAAGAGGAGCCGGTTTCGCTCTCGGAAGAGGAGCAGTCCCTCGAGGAGATCTTCAAGGAGTTCAAGAAGGGCGTCGAACAGCAGCTCGACTCCGAGGACTACGACACGCACTACAACCTCGGCATCGCCTACAAGGAGATGGGACTCATCGACGAGGCCATCGGCGAGTTTCAGCTGGCGTCGAAGGATCCGAAGCGCGCCGTGGAGTGCGCGTCGATGCTCGGTCTGTGCTTCCTGGAGAAGGGCATGCCGCAGCTTGCGATCAAGTGGTATCGCAAAGGGCTGGAGATGCCGGAGATCACGCAGGAAGAGCACGTCGGTCTCCTCTACGACCTCGCCTCGGCCTATCAGGAAGTGGGCGACACCGAGAACGCGCAGAAGTCGTTCCTGGAGGTGTACGCGGCGAACTCGAGCTACCGGGACGTGACCTCCCGGATCAAAGCGCTCGAGGACTCGCGGCGATAGGACGTACACGACCTATAGGAACCTTTTCCCGAGTCACGCGTTCATCACATGGATGCACACCGACGACGTACTGATGCAGCGGGTTCGCGAGGGTGACGACGACGCCTTCGCGGAGATCGTCGACCGTTACAAAAACTCGCTGGTCAACTACCTCACCCACCTGGTCCGGTCCCGGGACCGTGCCGAGGAGGTGGCGCAGGACGCGTTCGTGCGGCTGTACCGCAACGCTTCGAAGTACAAGCAACAGGAGCGGCTGGGGCCGTATCTCTTTCGCATCGCCACGAACCTGGTCGTGACCGAGGTTCGGCGCGAGAAGCGGTGGAGCCTCCTCCTGCCGCGCCTTCACGCCAGCACGCGCAACAGCGAGCCGGCACCCGACACCAACCTGCTCACCTCGGAGATTCAGAGGCACGTCGCCGCGGCCATCGAGAAGCTTCCGATCCAGTATCGTGCGCCCCTCGTGCTCTTCGAGATCGAAGAGTGGTCGTACGACGACATCGCCAAGGCGATGGACATCCCCTGCGGGACCGTGAAGTCGCGGATCTCGCGAGCCAGAGACTTGCTGCGGCGCCACCTCGCTCCGTGGTGGACCGGAGGAGAAACCCATGAACGACACACGACTCGGCGACTTGATGCGCACGCTGCCGCGCAGGAACGCGTCGCCGGCATTCACTCGTGAGGTGATGCGCAAGGCGCGTCACCTCGACGAGGGGACGCGACGGCCCGTGATCTGGCGGATGGCCGCGGCTTTTGCCATGGCCGCGTGCCTGATCGCGGTCGTGCAGCTCGCGCTCGTCGAGCATCGCCAGCGCGAGCGCACCATCGCCCTGCGCGCGGAACAGCAGCGCATCGCCGCCGACCTCGCCACCGTGAAGAAGAGCGCCGCGGAGAGCGAGCCTGTGGTCGTGCTCGAGAACGCCGACGGAACGCGCGTGATCATGGATCTCGACTCCGCCGTGCAGCCGGCATCGCTTCGCAATTACGACTAACCCGGAAGGAACGACAACGACATGAACCGCATCCTCACCACTGTACTCACACTCGTCATCGCCACGGCCGCGGTGGCGGACCAGCCCGTGCGCCGCACCGCCACCAACACCGTCATCGTCCGCGACGGAAAGCTGATCACCAGCAACGGCGACAATCGCTTCCTCATCGAGACGCTCATCGGCTCGCGCGCGTTTCTCGGCGTCAGCCTGATGAACCTCTCGCCCGATCTGCGCGAGCACTTCGGCGCGCCGAAAGACGCCGGCGTGATGGTGGAGAGCGTCGCCGACGACAGCCCCGCCGAGAAGGCCGGCCTGCGCGTGGGAGACATCGTTCTCTCCGTCGACGGCAAGGACGTGAAGTCGTCCGTCGACCTGCGCCTGGCGCTCAAGGACAAGAAGGAAGGCGACTCGGTGCGCATCGACTACCTGCGCGGCAAGTCGCGCCAGACCGTCGTGGCCTCGGTCAAAGAGCGCGACACGCCGCGCCTCATGCAGCTCGAAGACCTGCCCACGATCGTCGGCACGCCCGAGTTCCGCGCCCGCGTGGAGCGCCTCGGCGGCGACTGCGGCGACCTTCAGGTCCGCATCAAAGAGCTGGAGACGCGCCTCAAGGATCTCGAAAAGAAACTGCAGAAGTAGACCGTGTCATCCCGAGCCGCGTAGACGGTCGAGGGACCTTCCCCGTTGCCACGGAGCGGTGGAAGATCCTTCGACCTTCGACCGTCCTCCGCTATGCTCCGGCGGCTCACGATGACACCTGCGCCCGTGTCATCCCGAGCCGCGTAGACGGTCGAGGGACCTTCCCCGTTGCCACGGCGCGGTGGAAGATCCTTCGACCGTCCTCCGTCCCTGCGGGACTCCGGCGGCTCAGGATGACACGGCGTTTCGTATACTGTCTTTCGTGAACCGCACCATCGAATCGGCGCTCCGCTTCGTCAACCTCACCGCCGCCGGACTTCTGGCCGGCTCGCTCGGCTTCGGGGAAGCCGCGCTGGTGCCGGGCTGGGTCGACGAGCTGCCGACGAAAGACCCACACAAACGCCTCCCGCTCAACATCGCCGGCTACTTCAACGCCATCGGCCCCGTCGCTCTCGGTACCGCGGTGACGCTGGCCATCGGCGCGCCGAGCAGCAGCGGTTCGGCGCGGCGCATCCTCGACGCGGTGTCCGCGGTGGGACTGGCGGGCGTGCTCGCCGCGACGGTCATGGTCACGGTGCCCATCAACAAGGAGCTGGAAGCGCAGCCCGCGAGCGATTATCCGAGTGAGAAATCGCAGTCGATGGTGAAGAACTGGAGCCGCGCGCACGCGGTGCGCACAACGCTGGGCATCGGTGCATTCGTCTGCGCCGTGGCCGCGTCGAACATGGGACGTCAGCGCGCGAAGTGATCCCACCCGCGCGCCTCGAGCGGCCGCGCGATTCCGTCTTCCTTGAGCATCACGCCACCCTCGCGCGTCATGCGGCCGATCGCGTACACCGGACGCTTCAATCGCGTGCTCAGCTCCGACTCGCGCAGGGATGACGTGAACAGCAGCGCGTACTCCTCGCCGCCGTGCAGGACGACGTCGCGCACGTCGATGCCGAACGTGCGCGCGTAGCTCATCAGCTCGGGGAAGACGGGGATGCGCTCCTTCTCGATCTCGGCGCCGCACTGCGAGGCGTCGCAGAGATGGTGAAGATCGGTCGAGAGTCCGTCGCTCACGTCGATGCACGACGTGACCTGATCGATCGCCGCGAGTGCGACGCCGAGGGCGAGCTCGGGCTCGGGATCCTGGTGGCGACGGGTGGCGGAGTCGGCAAACTCGCGCTGCGCGAAACCTATAGGACCTGTAGGACCTATACGACCTATAGCGAAGCCGGCGCCGGCACCGCCGATCGGCCGCGAGAGATAAACGCGATCGCCAGGCTTCGCGCCGCTGCGCAGCAGCGGACGCGTGACGATGCGGCCGATGGCCGTCACGGAAATAGTCAGCTTCTCGGCGCGCGAGAAATCACCGCCCACGATCTCGATGCCGTATTGGCGCGCGGCTTCCGCGTAGGCGGTCAACATCTCCTCCGCGTTTTCCAGCGCCCACTCCGGCAATGCGAGAGCGAGCAGCGCGTACTGCGGCGCGGCGCCCATCGCCGCGAGATCGGAGAGATTGACCGCCAGCGATTTCCGCGCGATGAAGCGCAGCGGAATCGCGCGCGTGAAATCGACGTCCTCGACGAGCATGTCGGTCGTCAGGACCTGCCCGTCGATCACGGCCGCGTCGTCGCCGATGCGCGGCGAGAACAGCTCGCGCACGCGCGTCACGAGCTGCGCTTCGTTCACCGCCGGCTCTCCACCGGCACGATCGCGATCAGCGGACGATCGAAGGTCTCTTTCGGATAGACGACCGCCTCGAGGAAGAGTCCGGACGGCGGCGCCGTGGGCTGCCAGCCTTCAGCCTTCGCATTGAGTCTCGATGCGATGTCACTCGCGGCGATGTTGCCGCGTCCCACCTCTACGAAGTACGACATCAGCTTGCGCACCATCTTCCACAGAAAGTGCGAGGCCGCGATGCGCACGAGAATGAGATCGCCGTCGCGAACGAGCTCGCATCGCTCCACGACCACGATGCGCGACTCGTCCTCTTTCAATCGCTTGTCGCTGAATGCGGAGAAGTCGTGGCGTCCCGCGATCGCGCCGGCCGCGCTCTGCATCGCCTCGACGTCCAGGCGATCCTTGATCCACCACACGAACGGTTTCGCGAACGCGGTGCGCCGCGTGGCGATCTGGTAGAGGTACACGCGCGACTCCGCGTCATGCCGCGCGTGGAAGTTGTCCTTCGCGCGCGTGATGTCGAGGATGCTGATGTCGTGCGGCAGCAGGTCGTTCAGCTTGCGCTGGAGCTGCAGCGGATCGGTGGTCTTGTGCGCGCGCAGATGCGCGACCTGCCCCGATGCGTGCACGCCCGCGTCCGTGCGGCCGGCGCCGCCGATGTCGACGTCGCCCAGGACGTCGCGCGCGGCGCGGAGGAGATGGCCCTGGACGGTTTTCTGCGTGTTACCCTGCGCCTGCCAACCGGAGTAGCGCGTTCCTTCGTACTCCAGCAGCATTCGATAAGTCGGCATGCGACCCCATTCATATCAGGTAATCGGTGATCTGTTCGTCGTGGTGTGGGACGACGGCCACGAATCGTACTATCCGCTCGAAGAGCTCCGCCGCCACTGCCCGTGCGCGGTGTGCAGCGGCGAGCCCGATCTGTTCGGACGCATGTCCGGCGGCCTGCCGCAGCGCTACACGCCGCATTCGTTCGTGCTGCATTCGGTGGAGCCGATCGGCAACTACGCGCTGCAGCCGAATTGGGCGGACGGCCACGTGTACGGCATCTGGACCTACGATCGTTTGCGCGCGTTCTGTCCGGATTGCCGCACGACCTAGCTAGCGCAGCGGAGGACCTTCCCCTGGCTTCGCGGCGCGCTGGAAGGTCCTTCGACTCCGCTGCGCTCCGCTCAGGATGACACACCGCGGCTCGTGTCATCCTGAGCCGCCGGAGCGAAGCGGAGGACGGTCGAAGGACCTTCTCCTGCTCCATGGCGCGTTGGAAAGTCCTTCGACTCCGCTGCGCTTCGCTCAGGAGGACACGTCGTTACGCCACGATCACCGTCCCGTTTTTTCCGTCCAGCGCCTCGCGCAGCACCTCGACGTCCGTGATCAGCACCTGGTGCCCGC
>DATLBM010000386.1:0-4848 GCA_035526885.1 Thermoanaerobaculia bacterium
TTGCCCGTCGACGCGCACGCAACGGCGGTCGCTTTCACGCGTACGGCCTGCGTGACCGCGACCGTCATCCCGCGATCCTTGAACGAGCCGGTCGGATTCTCGCCCTCGTGTTTGTAGAGGATTCCCTCCCGTTCGTACATCCGCGTCCCGCCTTCGGGATGCGTGATCACGCGATCGAGCAGCAGCACGCCTTCGCGAAAACGCCACACGCCGCTCTGGTCGATCGGCGCCCACGACGTGCGCCGGTCATCGAATGCGTTGCGGTCGACGATGTGATTGCGCTCGACCGACAGGAGGCCGCCGCACGCATCGCACGTGTAGCGCACTTCGAGCGCGTCGTAGTGGGATTTGCAGGAGATGCATTCGAGCCATTCCATACCGAGGTGTCATCCCGAGCCGCCGCAGCGCAGCGGAGGACGGTCGAGGGACCTTCCAACGTTCTGAAGGGGAAGGTCCTTCGACTCCGCTTCGCTCCGCTCAGGATGACACGTGAGCCCTCCTCACTCCCTCTTTCGCGATCGCTCCCACGTGCGTGCCCGCCACTTCTCCGAATGCGTTTTCCATCGCGGCGGCGCATTGTCTCGCGGTGCCCTCGTCTTCCGCGACCGCGAACAACGTCGGCCCCGAGCCGCTGATCGAGCAGCCGAACGCGCCGGCATCCAGCGCGGCGCGTTTCACTTCGTCAAAGCGCGGGATGAGCGGCGCGCGGCGCGGCTCGGCGTAGCGGTCGTCGAGCGCGCGCCGCAGCAGCGCGCCGTCCGCGACCGCGAACGCGTGCGCCAGCGCCGTCGTGTTGGCCATCTGCTGGATCCACTCCGCGCGCTCGCTGCGATCGGGCAGCAGCGCGCGCGCTTCCTTGGTCTGGATGCGCACGCGCGGCGTGACCAGCGCGATCCACCAGTCCGCCATCACGGGCAGTTTGATCACGTCGATCGGATCGATGCAGCGCGACAAGGCCAGGCCGCCGACGGTGCTCGGCGCGATGTTGTCGAGATGCCGACCCGCGACGAACGACTCGCCCTCCAGCGCCGCGGCGATCACGTCATTCAAAGATGGCGACGCGCCCAAAGCCAAAGCCGCCGCGTACGCGCCGGCCACGCTCGATGCCGCGCTCCCGCCCATCCCTCCCGCCAGCGCGAGGCCTTTCTGGATCGATACGACGGAGCGAAATCCGTACGGACGCAAATACGCATCCGCGGCGATGGACGCGCAGTTGCGCTCCGCGTCGCGCGGCACGAGGTCGGCGTCGCGCCCGGTCACGTCTTCGATGCGCGACGCGCCTTTGGTCAGTTCGACGGTGACCGTGTCGCCGATGCCGTCGACGGCCAGTCCGAGAACGTCGAAGCCGGGACCGACGTTGCCGATGGAGCCGGGCGCGAAGGCCGAGGCCTTCATCGCCGCGTGACCTTCCGCCGCTCGTGCACGGTGATGGCCACGATGTCGTTCAGCACGCCCGCCGCGGTCACCGCCGCGCCGGCGCCCGGTCCCGTGACCACCAGAGGATTCGTTTTGTAGCGCTTCGACTGGATGACGATCGTGTTGTCGGTGCCGCGCAGGCGTCCGAGGGGCGAGGCGTGCGGCACCGCTTCCACGCCGACGCGGATCGAGCGCGGCGCGATCTTCGCCACGTACCGCAGCACTTTTCCTTCCGCGGCCGCATGCGCCACGCGTTCGGCGAACACGTCATCCAAAGCTTTCAACTTGTCGACGAAGCGCGCCGGATCGTCATCATTCACTTCGGGCGTGAACAACGATTCGAGCGCGATGTCGCTCAGCTCCAGACGCCGTCCCAGCGTGCGGGCCAGGATCAGCGCCTTGCGCGCGACGTCGGTGCCCGAGAGATCGTCGCGCGGATCGGGCTCGGTGTAGCCGAGCTTCCACGCCTCGCGCACGGCGTCGCTGAAACGCTTGCCGTCTTCGAGCGCGCTCATGATGAATCCCAGCGTGCCGGAAAAAGCGCCAAGGATCGATTCGACGCGATCGCCGGCGTCCTGCAGTTTTGCCAGCGTGTCGAGCACCGGCAGTCCCGCGCCGGCCGTGGCCTCGTATCGCAGGGACAGGCCGCGATCACGCGCGGTGGCCATCAACTCATCGAACTGAATCTGCGAGACCGCGAGCGGCTTCTTGTTCGCCAGCACGACGTTGAATCCATTCTCCAACGCCCGTTGAATCAGCGGCGCCGTCTCCTCGGACGTCAGATCGACGAGGATCGGGCGGTGCGACGGCAGCACCCACAACTCCTTCTCCATCGCCGCCTGCACGTCGGCGATGTTGAGGAGCGAGTCGCCGGCGAACAATCGTTCGCCGCCCGCTTTGCGTTTGGCGAGCTTCTGCAGCGCCGCGGTCGAGAATCCCTCTTCCTTCACCTGGATGCCGGAGCGGTCGGCGATGCCGACCACGGCGATGTCCATGCCCTCGTTGCGCAGGTGCTTTTCCTGCGCGATGAGCTGCGCGGTGAGCTCGCGGCCGATCTGGCCGAAGCCGAGGAGGGTGAGCTTGGACTCGCGGCCGGTGGCGTCGGCGAGCGGATGGAGCTTGTCGAGCTGATACTCGTTGTGCAGCGCCTGCAGCGCGCGCGTGGCGTCGTTTTCGTCGACGGCCACGGTGATGTTCAGCTCCGAAGAGCCCTGCGCGATGGCCACGACGTTCACGCGCGCGCCG
Organism: Thermoanaerobaculia bacterium; assembly: GCA_035526885.1. Classification (GTDB taxonomy): domain Bacteria; phylum Acidobacteriota; class Thermoanaerobaculia; order Gp7-AA8; family Gp7-AA8; genus QHVT01. The sequence continues at coordinate 2,662 of DATLBM010000386.1, forward strand.
CTCAGAGCGGAGAACGTGCGCGCCGCGATGCCGGGGCGTCCGCGCATCCCGAGGCCGACGACGGCGATGAGCGCCACGCCTTCGGCGCGCACGCGATCGACGAGCTTCGCGCGGCGCTCGCTGGCGAATGCTTCTTCCAGCGCGGCCACGGCGTGCGCGGACTCGCTCGCGGGCACGACGAAGCAGATGCTGGCCTCACTCGAGGCCTGGCTGATCATCGACACGGAATGCCCGGCGTTCGACAGCGCGGTGAACGCGCGGCCCGCGACGCCGGGCACGCCGATCATGCCCGAGCCTTCGATGGCGATGAGCGACTGCTTGTGAATGGCGGTCAGCGCTTTGACCGGATACGCGCCGGGCTTCACGTCATCGGCGATCCGCGTGACGCTGCCGTCGCGGAACGTGTTGCGCACGAACAGCGGGATCCTGCGGTCGATGAGCGGAATCATGGTGCGCGGATGCAGCACCTTCGCGCCGTAAAACGCGAGCTCGGTGGCCTCGCGGTAGTGCAGCTCGGACAGCACGCGCGCGGACGGAACGCTCTTCGGGTCGGCGGTCATCAGGCCGTCCACTTCCTTGAAGAGCGTCACCGCGCGCGCATGCAGCGAGCGCGCGAGGATGGCCGCGGAAAAGTCGGACCCGCCGCGCCCCAGCGTGACGATCTCGCCGTCGGGGCCCGTGCCTATGTAGCCGGGCACGATCACCACTCGGCCGCTTTCGATGAGCGGCGTGATGATCTTCTTCGCGTTGCGCTCGCACTTCGGGAAGACGGGCCAGAGACTGCCCAGCCGGCGCTCGGTGGCGATGATTTCGGTGGCGTCGACGTACTCCGCTGCGACGCCCGCCTCGTTCAGCGCGACGACGAAGATCCGCGCCAGCATGCGCTCGCCGCGCGCGACCAGGGCGTCGTTCGCGCGCGGCGTGAGCTCGCGCAGGACGGAGATGCTCTCGCACATCGAGCGCAGCTCGTGCGCCGAATCGCCGACCACGTTCCGCAACTCCTCGGCATGCGCGCGACTGGTGATGACGTCGCGGATCAGCTCATCGTGCCGCGCCTCGAATCGCTTGGCGGCGCTGAGCCACTCGATGCGATTGCCGCGCAACGCGGCCTGTCCCGCTTCGAGCAGCAGATCGGTGACGCCGTTCGCGGCGGAGACGATGGCGGCCACGTTCGGCGCGGCGTTCTTCACGTGCGCCACGGCGATGCGGATGGCATCCGCGCTGCCGACGGCGACGCCGCCGAATTTGAAGACATCGACCATTGGACGGCGGGAGTTTATAGGACCTGTAGGACTCATACGACGTATAAGGCCGATGATGCACGTTGCCCTACTCCTCCTGACCCTCCTCTCGCCTTACACCGGCCGCTACGAGCAAAGCGACGGCAACGTAGTGGTGGTCTGGCAGCAGGGCGATGCGCTGATCGTGAAGCCGCTGTTCTGGCGCGCCACGCAGGAACTGGTGCCCGACGGCGAAGACCGCTTCTACTCGCGCGAGCGTCCCGAGCGAAAGGCCGTGTTCGCGCGCGATGCGAATGGCCGCGTGATCTCGCTGACGATGAACGGCATCGGCCACGACGGCGCGATGATGCGCATCACTCACCAACGCATCGTTCCCGCGGAGCTGCTCATGCGCGGCAAGCCTGGCGACGCCGCGCGCGCGGTGCTGCGCCGCAAGGACGCCGCGAATGTCGCCGCGACGTGGGGCGAGTTCATCGCGCGCGCGCTGCCGTCGAAGTGGAACGACGCCGCGACGTTCGTCCACACCATCGCCGCGAAGTTTCCCGACGACAAGAAGCTGCGCACCGTCGAAGGCGCGCTGCTGCTCGCGGCCGGACGGCGTGACGAGGCGAAGAAGGCCTTCCTCGCCGCGGGCGACGCGACCTCGCTGCGCATGCTCGATCCCGATCCATCGCTCGACGCGCTCTTCGCCAAACCCACGCGCGAGGAGATCGAGCTCGTGTGGCAGCGCTGGGCGTCGCGCGACCTCTCACCGAAGGAAGTGGAGATCGTTCATCGCGGCATTCTCGGCGATGCCGAAGTGCGCATCGTTGCGCATCGCGTGCACGGATCGCGTCATTACGGTGCGGTGATCGTTCCGCGCGGCGCCTCGAAGGTGCCGGTGATCGTGGAAGCGAAAGGCGTCTCTCCGAGCTACTTCGCGCTCGATCTTTCGCGCTCGCCCATC
>DATLBM010000387.1:0-3153 GCA_035526885.1 Thermoanaerobaculia bacterium
ACGCGTTCTTCCGCTCCTGCTGTTCATCGCCGCCGCGTGCGGCAGTGCGTCGGGCAATCGCCCCGCCGACGTCGCCAAGCCCGACATCGACGTGCAGCAGGTGGGCGGAGCACTCTTTTTCGGATCGAGCGGCCTGGCGCCGGTGTCGATCGAAGTGAGCATCCGCAACAACGCCACCGTGCCGTTGCGCGTGCGCGAGGTCGAGCTGCGCTCGCCGGGCATGATGCAGTACACGCTCACGCGCGCGACGAAGACGTTCAACGAAACGATTCCGCCCGGCCAGTCGCGCACCGTCGGCCTCGTGGCCACGGCCTACAAGAACAACCCGCGCGAGGTGTCGTCGGAGCCGCTGACCATTCAGGCGGTGGTGCGCTTCGACGTGAACGGCCGCGGCTTCCGCGAGATCGTGATGGAGCGCTTCGCCGGACCGGGGATGTAGCGTCAGCGCGGCAGCAGGTGCTTCTGCACCTTCCCCAGCGCCGTGCGCGGAATGGCCTCCACGCGCACGAACCGCCGCGGCACTTTGAACGACGCCAGCTGCTCGCGGCAGACGCGCTCCAGGTCGTCCGCGCCGGCGTCGCCGACGATGTACGCGACCGGCACTTCGCCGCGCACGGGATCCTGCACGCCCAGCACGGCCGCCTCCACGACGTGCGGCTGTTCGAGCAGCAGCTCCTCGATCTCGCGCGGATAGATGTTGAAGCCGCCGGAGATGATGAGATCGGACTTGCGGCCGAGGAGCGTGTAGTAGCCGTCGTTCGAGACGGCGGCGAGATCGCCAGTACGAAAGAAACCGTCCGAGGTGAACGCCGCCTCGGTGGCCTCGGGACGTTGCCAGTAGCCGGCGAAGACGTTCGGGCCCCGCACGAGCAGCTCGCCGCTCTCGATGCGCACGGAAACGCCGGGCAGCGGAAAGCCGACCGTGCCCGCGCGGCGCTCCCCGATCAACGGATTGCTGATGTTCATGAACGTCTCGGTCATGCCGTAGCGCTCGAGGATCGTGTGACCGAACAGTTCGCGGAACTGCTCCAGCACGTGCGCGGGCAGCGGCGCGGAGCCGGAGACGAAGAGGCGCATCCGCTCGCCGATCGCACGCGCGGTGGCGGCGTCGGTGTCGAGCAGGCGCACGTACATCGTCGGCACGCCGAAGAAGAGCGTTGGCTGGAAGTCGAGGAACTGCCCGATGGCCACGCGATGATCGAAGCGCTCCAGCAGGCGCATGCGGCATCCGCTGAGAAGCCACGTGTGCAGACCGTTGCCCAGCGCGTGGATGTGAAAGAGCGGCAGCGCGAGGAGGAAGCGATCGCGATCGGAGATCTGCCAGCACGCGGTCAGACTCACGGCGTTGGCCAGGAAGTTGTCGTGCGTCAGCACGGCGCCCTTCGACGCGCCGGTGGTGCCGGAGGTGTAGATGATGGCGGCCGGCGTGCCGCCATCCGCGGCAAACGCAGGACGGGCTTCAGCCCGTCCCTCCGGGTCGATGGGTGCGGTCAGAAACTCGCGCGGCGCCGCATCGGAAAGAATGTGCGCGATCTCCCGCTCGCGATACAGCACGTTCACGGGCACGAAGATCACGCCCGTCTTCACGCACGCGAGGTAGAGATCGATCAGCTCGATCGAATTCGCCATCTGCACGGCCAGGCGATCGCCCGCCGCGAACCCTCGCGCGAGCAGCGCATGCGCGACCCGGTTGCTGCGCGCTTCGAGCTCGCCGAACGTGTACGTTTGCCCCTGCCACTCCAGCGCCGGCACGTCCGCGCGTGCGATCAGCGAAAGGTCGAAGAGGTTGAGCAGGTTCACGACTTCGCCTTTGCGATGAGCTTCTCCAGCGGCCTGGCGATGCGCGTCGCCATCAGCGCGTAGCCGGCGGCGTTCGGATGAATCTCATCGCTCTTCAGCCTGCGATCGGTGAGGATGCCTTTCAGCACGCGGTCGATGAGCAGGCAGCCTTCGTCGTCGGCGACGCGCTCGTACATCGCGCCGTAGTCGGCGTTGATGGACGGGAAGCGAAACCCGAGCAGGACGACCATCGCGCCCCGTGCCTGAATCCTGCGCACGGCCGCGCGGAGATTCGCTTCCGTCTCGGAGAGCGGAACGCCGCGCAGAAAATCATTTCCTCCGAGGCCCACGATGACGATCCGCGGATCGCGCGCGATCACGTCCTCGTCGATCCGCGCCAGCGCCGACTCCGTCGTGTCGCCGCTCACGCCGGCATTGATGATGGGAATGTTCGTCGATGCGGAAACGCGTGACGGCCAGTCCTCCCCTGCCCCCGCCCCGTAGCCGGCCGTCAGCGAGTCGCCGAACGCGATCACATTCGTGCCGTGCGAGTCGAGGTTCTTCACCTTCCCGTACGGCGAGCAGGCGAAGACCAGCAGCGCCGTGGCGATCGACATCAGCCGCTTCATGCGCACAATGCTAGTCTGCCGCGCGATGCCGACCGAAGTCTTCAAGTACGCGAAGAAGATGTGGGAGGCCGGCCTGGTGGCCGGCACCGCGGGCAACGTCAGCCGCCGCATCGATCCCGGGCGCATCGCCATCACTCCTTCCGCCGTTCCGTACGAGACGATGACTGCCGAGGAGATCGTCATCGTGGATGTGACGAGCGGCGCCGCGGAAAGTGGCGTGCCGTCGTACGAGCTGCCGATGCATCTGGCCGTCTATCGCTCGCATCCCGAGGTCCAGGCCATCGTGCACACGCACGCGCCGTACGTGACGACGCTGTCCGTCCTCCGCAAACCGCTCCCTCCCATCATCGACGAAATGCTTTTGCACCTGGGCGGCCCCATCGCCGTCGCGGACTACGCCTTCACGGGCACGGAGATGGTGGGCACGAACGTCGTGCGCGCGCTGGGCGATCACACGGGCGTGCTGCTCGCCAATCACGGCAACGTGTGCGTGGGACGCGATCTCGCGCAGGCCTTGCACGTCGCGATCGTGATGGAGTCCTGCGCGCGCGTGTACGTGCAGGCGCTGGCGATCGGCACGCCGGTGGAACTGCCGAACGACGCCATCGCGGCGGGACGAAAGATGTTCGAGGCGGGAAAGAAGCTATGACTGGTTGCCGGTTGCCGGTTGCCGGTTGCCGGTCGGCGGTTGCCGGTTGGCGGTTGGCGGTTGGCGGTTGCCGGTTGCCGGTTGCCGGTTGCCGGT
>DATLBM010000388.1:0-2480 GCA_035526885.1 Thermoanaerobaculia bacterium
GCTGGTGAACGACGGCACGCTCGCGGCCCTTCGCGTCGAACCGCTCATCGGGCGCCGGTTCAACGCGGACGACGACTCGCCGCGGACGCCGGAACGCGTGATGCTCACGCACGCATACTGGCAGCGCAAGTTCGGCCAGGATCCGGCCGTCCTCGGACGGCTGATCACGGTCGACGGCACGCCGCGCGAAGTGATCGGCGTGCTGCCCGCGCGGTTCACCTTCCTCGACGAGCGCCCGCAGATCGTGCTCCCGCTCCGATTCGATCGCGCGAAGACGTTCGTGGGCAACTTCAGTTACGACGGGCTCGCGCGCCTGAAGCCGGGGGTCACGATCGCGCAGGCTACGGCCGACGTGGCGCGCATGGTGCCGCTGATCGTCGAACGCTTCCCGCTGCCGGGAGGCTTCACCCGGCAGATGTTCGACGAGATCCGGATGACCCCGAACGTGCGCCCGCTCGCCGCCGACGTCATCGGCGACGTGGGCCGGGTGCTCTGGGTTCTTCTCGGCATGGTGGGGATCGTGCTCCTCATCGCCTGCGCGAATGTCGCTAACCTCTTTCTCGTCCGGGCGGAAGGGCGTCAGCAGGAGCTTGCGATCCACGCCGCGCTCGGCGCCAGCCGTGGACGGGTCGCGTGGGAGCTCCTCTCGGAAAGTCTTGCGCTCGCGTGTCTCGGAGGGATCGCCGGGCTCGGGCTCGCCTACGCGGGCGTGCAAGCGCTCGTCGCGGCGGCTCCGCAGGGGCTGCCACGCGTCGATGCGATCCGCATCGATGGACCCGTGCTGCTCTTCACGTTTGCGATCGCCGTGGCGTCCGGCGTGCTCTTCGGATTCATCCCGATGATCAGGTTCACGTCGCCGCAGCTCGCCCGTACGCTGAAGGAGGGGGGCCGCTCGGCAAGCGTGGGCCGGGCGCGCCATCGCGTGCGCAACGCGCTCGTGATCGGCGAAGTGGCGCTGGCGGTCGTGCTGCTCGTCGCCTCAGGCTTGATGATCCGCACGTTCCAGGCGATGCGCCACATCAATCCAGGGTTCACGAACCCCGCGGACGTCCTGACGCTCCGCGTCTCGATCCCATCCTCGCTCGTTCCCGATCCAGAGACGACGGCGCGCATGCACGAGCAGATCGCCGCGCGCATCCGGCAGATCGCCGGCGTGACGTCGGTCGGCGTGTCCTCGTCCATCACCATGGATGGCAACGACAACAACGATCCGATCTTCGTCGAGGATTTCCCGGGACCCGGCGGCCGCATCCCACCCGTCCGGCGGTTCAAGTCGATCGGGGAGAACTACATCGAGACGATGGGCAACCGGATGGTCGTGGGACGCCCGATCACGTGGGCTGACAGCTACCAGCGCGCGCCGGTCGTGATGGTCTCGGAGAACTTCGCGCGCGAGTTCTGGAAAGAGCCGGCCGCCGCTCTCGGCCGGCGCATCCGCCAGAACTCGACCGACCCGTGGCGCACCATCGTCGGTGTGGCGGCTGACGAACGCGACAATGGCGCCGCGCAGCCCGCCCCCGCGATCGTGTACTGGCCCGTTCTGGTCAAGGACTTCTGGGATGAGAAACAGCACGTCGAGCGCAACCTCGCGTACGCCGTGCGGACCGAGAGGGCGGGATCGGACACGCTGCTGAAGGAAATCCAGCAGGCCGTCTGGTCGGTGAACGCGAGCCTTCCCGTAGCCGGCGTCCGGACGCTCGACGAAATCCGCGCGGCGTCAATGGCGCAGACGTCGTTCGCCCTCGTCATGCTTGGCATCGCCGGAGCAGTCGCGCTGCTCCTGGGCATCGTGGGAATCTACGGCGTGATTTCCTACATGGCGACGCAGCGCACGCGGGAAATCGGCATCCGGATGGCGCTCGGGGCCGGTGTGGGCGACGTGAGCGGATTGTTCCTCCGTCATGGACTCGCGCTTGCCGCGGCCGGCATCGCGGCCGGCGTTGTGGCCGCGGCGGGGGTCAGCCGCGTGATGTCCACGCTGCTCTTCGGTGTGGGCGCGCTCGATCCTGTCACGTACGCCGCCGTTGCCGTGGGACTCGGCGCCACGGCGCTCCTGGCGAGCTACCTGCCCGCGCGACGCGCTTCGCGCATCGATCCTGCGGTGGCGCTGCGATGGGACGTCTGATGCGTGACTATTCCCTTCCTCTCCTCACGCCGGTCTCTTCTTTCGTGATCGACGGTCCTTCACCACCGCGCCAGGTCAGGCGCCAGCGCGGCCCGCGGCGGACGTGACCTACGAGCGCCGGGCGGAAGCAGGCCAGGCACGTGCCGCCGCTCCGGCGGACGCTCGGATAGACGATTCCGAGAGAGCCGGCCTCGAGCAGCTCGGCGGCAAGCATCTGCGACACCTCGTAGCTGTCGGGCGCAAGCGCTGACCGGAACCCGCTGGCGCGCCGGAGGTCGTGCATCTCCGCGTTGAAATCTGCCGCGTAGTCGTCGTACGTGACGGACTCGTCCAGCCACCCGATCTCGGCAAGCTC
>DATLBM010000389.1:0-2020 GCA_035526885.1 Thermoanaerobaculia bacterium
TTCACGGCTTCCTCGTCGGTCGCCATCTCCACGAACGCGAACCCGCGTGCGCGGCCTGTCGCCATGTCGCGCATCACCCGCACCGTCTCGACGTTGCCCGCCTTGCTGAATAGTTCCTGCAGCTCCGCTTCGCCGATGGAGGACGGAAGATTACCGACGTATAACTTGCGACCCATGATTTTACTGCTCCTGCCTCTCCCGGCTGACGCCCGCCGGGGTGCGGGCACCGGAGCCCGCAATGCGAATGAGGAAGCTTAGGGTGAGTGGGTGTCCACTCCTGTCGCTTTCGGTGCTCGGGCTGAGGGGAGCGAGTGGTGCTCGGTCGGCTCTAGTGCGAGAGGCAAAAGCAGGCGGCTAAACTTCTTACTGACAACTCAAGGTTACAGCCTGCAACGGTCTTCCGCAACAAGTTTAGGGGCGCCTGAACGTATGGCGCGGTGCCGGAAGCGGCAGGCTCCGGGCACCATGAAGTTGCGGTCGCGATCGACGGTCTTCCACGCGCCCGAGATCCGGATCCGATCTACCGCAGACGATAGAGCCGAAGTCCCCGCGGGCCGACCGCCATCAACTCGAAGTCGCGGCGCTCCTCCAGCGCGGCCATGACCTGCTCGGCCTCCCGGCCGAAGCGCTCGGGATGGACCATCACGTGCGTGACGCCGGCGCGGCGCATCGCGTCGATCGCGCCGTCGCGAGGGAAGTACCAGAACGTATCGGCATAGTTCGCGTACGACGCGGGAACGTAGCCGCTGTAGCCGTTCATCAGCGGCCGCCAGTGCGCCGTCGCGTTCAGCACGTACTCCGCGTTCTCGAAGGCCGCGCGCCGCGGATAGAACGGCACTTCCGCAAGCACCACCGCGGGCTCGTTCGCCAGCAGCGAGTAGACCCGCGGGATACCGTCGAATGTCTGGTAGTGAAACGGGGCCCGCACCGCCTCCAGATTTACGACGACGAGGAGGAGGGCCGCCGCAAACGCGGCGCGCCCCGAAGCCGGGCGCGCCCGGCGGAACGCCGCGAGTCCGAAACCGGCGAGCACAGACATCCCGAAGAGGAACAGGATCCCGAAGCGTGCTGCGGCACGCAAGCCGTGCATCGGTGGGAACAGATGATAGAGCCACCCGTAGACGGGCGTGCGTGTGCCGAGCGAGAGCACGAACCCGGCCGCGCTGATCGCAATCATCATGAGGATGCGCCGGCGTGCGACAGTTTCGTCCGGCGAGCGGTCCCGCCAGCGTGCCGCACGTACTCCGGCGCCGGCGAGCGCGATGATCACGAACCCGGCGAAGAAGCTGTCGACCGGGTCCTTGAAGAAGAACCGGCTCCACGTCGACATGTGAATGGTGCCGGCCGCAGCGAGGTACCCCTGGACGGTTGCGGAGTACTCGCCGACGCCTTCCAGCGAACGCACCATTCCCTGCTCTCGCGCGGCACGCGCGTACGGAATCGAAAGCGGCAGGACCGCGATCGCGAAGATGACGGCTGCCAGCAGGAACCGTCCGAGGACCGGCACCGGGCGCGCCCACCAATCGCCCGCGCGCACCAGCATAGCGACCGTAGTCATGATCGCCCCGAAAACCGCGAGGTACCCCGACGTGTACGTGATGACGATCATCCAGGCCGCGAGCCAGCACGCGTCGCGCGTCCGCGCTGACGTCAGCAGACGGTCAGCGGCGAGAAGAGCCAGCGGCAGCCCGTACAGATGAAGCGCCTGCACGTGCGGGAGCCTGGTGAGCGTGTGCGTGTTGAACGCGAGGGCGGACCCGGCGAGCAGACCCGCCATCCGATCGCCCGTCCACGCGAACACGAGTCCATACCCGGCGAGTGCGGTGAGCGCCAGCCCTGTAAGGACCAGGACGTTGAACACGAGGACCGGAGACCCTCCAATCCACGCGAGCGGCGCGCCGAGCAGCGCCGGCACGATGAGCGGCTCGGAGAATGCGAGGGTGTCGTTCGCGGGATGGAAGATGTTCCCCTGAAACAGGTGGGCCGAATCGCGCTGCAGCTGATGCGCCACCCACGCGAG
>DATLBM010000390.1:0-5838 GCA_035526885.1 Thermoanaerobaculia bacterium
AGGTACTTCTTCGCCTCGACGCAGTCCCACAGCGGCTCGCGCCCGTGCTTGCGGTCGTCCGCGACGTAAAACGTCTTGCCGTAGCCCGATGACCCGCGGTTGTTGATGTCCAGCACGACGTAGCCGTGATTGGCGAGGAACTGCGCGGAGTACTTGTAGCCGCGCCGCGCCTGTCCGCCCGGCCCGCCGTGCACCATGACGATGGCCGGCACCTTCACCGTCGCGGATGCCTGCAGCGGCTTGTACAGAATGCCCGGGATGACCATCCCGTCGAACGATTTGAACCGCACCACCTCCGCATCCACCAGATCCTCGGCATCGACGTCTTTGCTCAGAGTGTCCGTGAGCTTCGTGGTCTTGCCGGTGTTGAAGTCGTGCACGTACAGGTTCGACGGAGCGCGGTCCGCGTCGACGTAGAGCGTCATCAGCTTGTCGCTGGGCGAGAACTTCACGCTGTTGATGTTCGCGCCGGGAAACTTCGGCAGCGTCACGCTCTTGCCGGTCTTCACGTCGAGCACTTTGACGACCGTGTGCGCATCCTCATTCAGCACGGTCATGCGGTACCTGCCGCTGTCCGAGAACCAGGCGTTGGTGATGTCCCAGTCCGCTTTCTCCACTTCGTCGAACTTGCCGGTGCCCAGGTCGTAGCGCCACAGGTGCGAGAACTCCGAGCCGTCGTTGGTCGTGAAGTAGAGCCACTTCGACGACGGATCGAAGTCCTGCGCGTTGAACTCCGCGCGGTTCTTGTGCTCGGAGATCTTCCGAATGACGTTCTTCTCGATGTCCTGGACGTACAGATCGTTGTCCGCGGTGCCGAGCGGCTTGGCCAGCGCGAGCCAGCGCCCGTCGCGCGAGATGCCCGACGGGTCGTAGCCGCTCTCGTTCTTGAAGATCAGCTTCCGCTCGTACGTGCCCGCGTCGTAGCGATAGAGATCGAAGTACTTCGGATCGCGCTCGTTGGAGATGACGAAGAACGACTTCTTGTCGCCGCTCCAGCCCGCGAACCCGGCTTTGAGCTTCTCGCCGGGAGTGAGATCGCGCTCGCTGCCGTCCTTCTCGCGCACGTAAAGATGATTGAGCTCGTTGCCGCCCTGATCGCGCGTGTAGAGGAAGCGCGTGTCGTTGGGGAAGTACGACACGGCCGTGGTCGTGTCGGTGGCCGACGTCGTCAGCGCGCGCGCTTTGCCGCCTTTGACCGGGATCGCGTAGACATTGCGAATGCCCGTCTCATCGGAGGAAAAAAGGATCTCCTTTTCATCCGGCGAGAACGACGCGCCGCTCACGGCGACCGTGTTCATGAACTGCTCGATCGTGTATTGCTTCGACGGACGCGCCTTCGCCGCGAATGCCGCCGGGACCAGCGTCAGAAGAAACAGGAGGCTCAGTGCGCGTTTCATGATCCGCGCAGTATAGGCCTCCCGTCAGCGGCGCACGGTCACAGTGGTCGAGGCCGTCGTTTCCGTGCCGCTCGTGTCGCGTCCTTCCACGAGCAGCCGCGCCGTCACTCCGTTGAACACCGCCTCCGGCACTTCGCGGCGCGGCGTGAACCGGTAGCGCAGCTGGCCGTTCGCGGGGACCGACGTCGAGTAGCCCATGGAGCGGATGCGTGCCGCGTCCCACTCGTCGATGTCGATCGAGAAGCCGCCGGGCAGCGTGGCCGTCGCGGAGACGCGCGAGATCTCCACCGCGCTGCCGCCCGTCTCGCGCACCACGACCTCGAACGGAATGTCGTACATGTCGCCGGAAACCTGCCGCGCCACGACCGGGTTCGGGATGATCTCCACCGAAAGCGCGCCATGTCCCGGCACCGAGGTGGTGCCGGGGCCCGAGCTTCCGCATGCGGCGAGGAACAGAAGAGAGAGCGAAAGCGTGAGGGTCTTCATCGTCTGGTGACGACGCCGCACGCAATCCTCGCGCCCGCGTTGCCCGAGGGCTGCGTGGTCAGGTCGTCCGGATTGGCGTGCAGGATGATGGCGTGGCCGATCGCGGTCATCGGTCCGTCCTCGACCGTGATCGAGCGCGTCGTGAACGTCGTATGCACTTCGCCCATGTCGCTCGCGGTCACGTTGCCGAAGTCGCCGGCGTGATGCGGATCCATGTCCGGCGCGCCGTGCGACGTCGACATCGGGTTGTAGTGGCCGCCGGCGGCATTGCCGCTGTCGCCGCAGTCGCCTTTGTCGTGAATGTGAAATCCGTGCGTGCCGGCGGGCACACCGGTGAGGTCGACCTTCACCTCCACGCTGCCGTTGGCGAGTTGCGTGAGCTGCACCGTGCCCATGGCGTGCGAGCCGCTGGTCGGCACCAGCGCCGCCACCGCCGACGGGCGCGGCGCCGTCGACATCGACGCGCAGGCGCCGAGGAGAAGAAGAGAAGCAGAGAGCGATGCGAGTTTCTTCATGATGCGAAATCCTTTCAGCTTTCAGAGCGCAGTTGCAAGGAGCCTTTGGCAATCAGCGCTGCCGGCGTGCCGGCTCACTGCGATGCTGCTGCAATCAGCTTTCCCACCGCGCCGAGCCATCCTTTCGCGACGTCCTGGTAGTGCAGCGACGCCGCTTTCTGCACGCCGTCGGCGAGCGACGGGTACGCGGAGACCCGCTGTGCGAGCTCGCCGATCTTCATTCCCTTGCGCCGCGCCAGCACGACCTCTTCGATGACCGTCGACGCGTTCGCGCAGAACGCGTGCGCGCCGAGGATGCGTCCGCGCGCGTCGCAGACGAACTTGATCAGGCCCGCGGGCGTGCGATCGACGACCGCGCGATCGACGTCCTCCATCGGAACCGTGTGGATGCGCACTTCCTCCCCGTGCTTCGCCCGCGCCTCCCGCTCGGTCATCCCGATGTGCCCCACCTCGGGATCCGTGTACAGCGCCCACGGCACGTGCGTGTAGTCGGCCGCGGACTTGCCGGGGAAGAGCATGTTGCGCACGAGCTTCACCGCCTCGTACGCGGCGGCGTGCGTGAACTGCATGGCGCCGTGCACGTCGCCGCAAGCCCAGATGCGCGGCACGGAGGTCTGCAGATACCTGTCGATGACGACGTAGTCGCGCTCGATCTTCACGCCGGCCTCTTCGAGCCCGAGGTCTTCGACGTTGCCGCGGCGTCCGGAGGCGACGAAGATCGCGTCGAACGGCAGCTGTCGCACTTCGCCGAGCTCGTTCCCGATGCGCGCGGATTTGCCTTCGATCGCTTTCACCGACCAGTTGGTGAAGAGCTGGATGCCTTCGCCGGCGAGCACTTCGCGCAGGCGCGTGATGATCTCGTCGTCTTCCTTGTCGACGATCTCCCGGCCCCGCTCCACGACCGTCACGCGCGAGCCGAAGCGCGCGAAGATCTGGGCGAACTCGATGCCGATGTAGCCGCCGCCGAGGATCAGCACGTTGGCGGGAAACTCGTCGCGGTCGAGAAACGAAGCGTGATCGAGATAGTCCGTCAGTCCTTCGATCGGCGGCACCGCGGTGCGCGAGCCGGTGGCGATGACGATGTCCCTGGCCTGCAGCATGCGGCCGTTGACGGCCACGGTGTTCCGCGAGGCCAGGCGCGCTTTGCCTTCGATGACGTCGATGCCGAGGCGGCGGAACTTTTCGGGATCGTCGTGACGGCTGATGCGGCGGCGCTGCTCGCGCATCGAGTCCATGACCGACTTCGGCGTGATGCGCGGCTCCACGCGCTCGAGGCCGTACGCGTCGGCGTGACGCATCTGGTGCGCGAGCTTCGCCGAGGCCACCAGCGCCTTGGTGGGCACGCATCCGGTCCACAGACAATCGCCGCCGAGCTTTTCTTTTTCGATGAGCGCGACCTTGCGCCCGAGGCGCGCACAGCCGGAGGCAGTGACCAGGCCCGCGGTGCCGCCGCCGATCACGACGACGTCGAACGGCTCAGTCGCCGGGTCTCCGAGTCGACGAGTCGTCGAGGAGAAGAGTCTCATAGTCTCAGAGTCTCACAGTCTCATAGAGGATCCGCTATGAGGCTATGAGGCTATGAGGCTATGAGGCTATGAGACTGTGAGACTCGACGACTCGACGACTCGACGACTAGCCCACATACACCGAAACGCGCCTCTCCCGCGGCCCATCCAGCTCCACGAAGTAAATCCCCTGCCACGTTCCCAGCACCAGTTTCGAAGAACGAAAAGGCCACGACAGCGAGCAGCCGATCATCATCGACAGCAGATGCGCGTCCGAGTTTCCTTCGCCGTGGTCGAAGCGCACGCTCGGAATCATCGCCCGCAACGCGCGCACGAGATCGCGCGGCACGTCGGGATCGGCGTTCTCGTTGACCGAGATCGCGCAGGTCGTGTGCGGCACGACGATGGTCGCGATTCCCTCGTCCGCGTCGAGCGATTGCAGCGCTGCATTCACCTCGGACGTGACGATGAGGATCTGCTCGCGCTCCGTCGTGCGCACGCGAAACGTCGTCTCCCGCATCGACCGATCATATAATTCCGGTCACACGAACCCGGTCCAATGCCTTTCTTCTGCATCCACTGCAAGTCGGAGATCGACTCGAAATACAAAGCCTGTCCGTACTGCGGCGAGCCGATCACCGATTTTCTCCGGCGCTATCTGGACACGCCTCTCGACGGCAAATACCAGATCCTGGCGCGCCTCGGCGTGGGCGGCATGGGCGAGGTCTACAAGGTCCTGCACATCCACCTGAACTCGATCCGCGTCGTGAAGCTCATGCGCGCGAACATCGCCGGCGAGGAAGGCGCTCATGACCGCTTCCAGCGCGAGGCGCGGCTGGCGACGAAGATTCAACATCCGAACGTTGCGTCGCTCTACGACTTCTCCACGCTGGACGACGGCTCGCGCTACATGGTCTGGGAGTACATCGAGGGCACCAACCTGCACGAGCTGATCTCGCAGAACGGGCCGCTCGCGCCGCGCTACGCCGCGAAGCTTGCGGTGCAGGCGCTGATGGGACTGGAAGCCGTGCATCGCGCGGGCATCGTCCACCGCGACATCAGCCCCGAGAACATCATGGTCACGCGCGACGACGAAGGCAACGAGCGCGTGAAGATCATCGACCTCGGCATCGCCAAATCCTCCGCGGCCGACGACAACAAGACCAAGACCGGCATCTTCGTCGGCAAGTGGAAGTACTGCTCGCCCGAGCACCTGGGCATGCTGCCCGCGGGCGAGCGCATCGACGGCCGCGCCGATCTCTACTCGTTCGGCATCGTGCTGTACGAGATGCTCACCGGCGTGCCGCCGTTCCTCGCGGACACGCCGCACGCCTATCTGATGAAGCACGCTTCGGAGCGTCCGAAGTCGATTGCCGAGGCCAATCCGGCGGCGATTGCGGCACCGGAGCTCGAGGCGCTGATCTTCAAGGCGCTGGAGAAGGATCGCAACAAGCGCTACGCGAGCGCGCGCGAGTTCGCGCAGGCACTCGACCGCATCGCGGACGGATTGCCCGAAACCGCGGGCGCGCCGCCGCCGGTGCCGGTCGAGCTGGACGCGGTGACGCAGCGCGGCACGACCCACATGGAGACGGTTGCGTCGACCAGGCCGGCGGCGATGCGCACGCTCGATCGCGTGAGCTCCGAACAGGAATTGATTGCGGTCAACGAAACACAGCGGCGTGCGTCATGGCCTCTGTATGCCGCGGCCATCGTGCTGGCGATCCTCGTCGCCGGCGCGTGGATGTTCTTGCGCGCGCGTCCCGACGCTCCCGTACCCGCGCCGCAGACGACGCGCTCCATCGAGGCGTCGACGATGACCGCCACGACGCCCGTCGCCACGACTTCCTCCGCGATTCCCGTCGCGCAGGCGCACCTCGGCATCAACGCGTATCCGTGGGCGAACGTGATCAGCGTGCGCAACGTCGAGAGCGGCGA